>NZ_CALGOG010000070.1:0-91807 GCF_937958135.1 uncultured Thermosynechococcus sp.
CGCCCGCCAAAGACTTCCCGCACAATGTCGTTGGTTGCTGCATACATTGAAACTAGGATTCGTCCGCTTTTAGTGAGGACAATGCCCCGTGTGGCCTGAACTGCCGCTTGCGTGGTATTCCACTCTGTTTCAATCCCACGATACACTTGCCAGCGCTCATCGTTCCCCAGATCAAAAAAGCGGCTAGCGGGTTGAACCATTTGGGCAAGGGCATAGGAACGGGCGGCGATCGCTTGGGCTTTCAGGGTTTCCATGGGCCAGTCGGGATAGACCTCTGCACCGACAACACTTACTAAGTATTGTTCTAGATCTACTTGGTTGACGGCTGTAACTGTGTTTCCCTGAGCAATGAAGCGGACGACGCCCCGATACCATCTATCGCCGACAAACGTGAGTTGATTCCTAGGGCGAATCCAGAGGGAGGGGGCAAGGGGTTGACCATTCCAGAGCAAAAAGCCATCGCGGGCTGTCACCACAGCGCCTTGGGAAGGGGCAAGCTGTGTCATCACTTGCTGTTGATCATTGGTAACGGCGGTGGTGACGGTGGTGCCAATGGTGAGTTGGGGCTGATTACGGGCGATCGCCACCCGCACTTGAGGGGCAGGGCCTTGACTTGGGGGCACCGGCTTGAGGGCAGGAGGAGGGACGGTGGGCAGGATGGTCTTAGCAGAGGTGGAGATGGGGGTTGCCGAAGGGGGGGCTTGACTGCCTAGCGGCGCCAGTAGAGGATCACGGCCATCCAAAATTGGCCGCGGCAGAGGCCGTTGGGGTTGAATCGGATCAGGTAAAGACACCGGTTCTGAAGGAGCAACAGAGGTTGGGGATAAGCTCCGTAAAAGCCAGATTCCTAGGCCAGCACTGGCAATTGTTGCCATGGCAAAGGAAGTGAGCAAGGTTGAGTATCCTCGCTTTGCTCCGGGAAACAGAACCTCGCCCATTCAGGTTTTCCCTCCACTCACACCTTGGCCTATTGTATAGGGTGGCAGAGGGGAGTGCAGCACTGGCCATGCCAGTTTACTAAGCTAGGCTTGAGACAACACTGCCACCTGCTGTAGCCACTGTTCCACCCTATCCCCATACACCGCTAAGCTATACTCCTGTTCTGCCTGTTGGCGGCAGGCGGCGCGATCAATTTGATCAATTTTGCCAATGGCGGCAATTAAGGCTTCAACAGAATCAGGAGTAACGAGAAACCCCGTCTGACCATCGCGGATAATTTCCCTAGGTCCACCGCGATCGTAGGCAATCACGGGAACGCCGCAGGCAAGGCTCTCAATAACCACATTGCCAAAGGCTTCCACCCAGCGGGAGGTCAGCAGGAGAGCGCGACACCGCCGCAAGCGTGCCTGCATTTCCCGTGTGGGGAAAAATCCCAGGTATTCAATGGGGGCATCGGGGTAGTCAGTTTGAATCCGCTGCCAATAGTCATGATCTTGCAGTTGTCCCATGATCTTCAAAGGGGTACGGGTGACATTGACGGCAGCGACGGCATCTTCTAGTCCCTTTTCGGGGGCAATGCGCCCCAGCCAGCACAGGGCATCCTCCGGCTCTGCACAAAAGTCATAGAGCGAAAGATCAAGACCGCTGCCCAAACAGACACAGCGATCGCCAAAGGGAAAGGTGGCGGCTTGGGTACGGGTATAGACAGCAATGGTGCCCGGATACCGATCAAGGACATCCGCGATCGCCCGATCCATGACATCCGCGACCGAGGCCATACTGACCAGATGCCCCACCGGCCGACTTAAAAAAGGCGTCAGATAAAAGGGCAACCAGTCGTAGGCAAAATTGACAATGACATCAAATTGGTCTTGGAGCTGCCGCACCCGTATCCACATATTGGCTAACACACTATGGGGCGGCAGCATAATTGGTTGGTCGCGGGTTTGATGCTGGGCGGGCACCTGAAGGGCACCTGGTACTTCCTCAATTGTTGCCGCCACAGGCAGGTGGGAACCCTCAGGAGCAAGGATGTAAACGGTGTGCTGGCGATCGCCCAAAGCCTGAGCCATGTTGAGAATCGTCAACTCCACACCGCCCCCTTTTCCGCTGCCCAGAGGGCCAACCGAAGTGGCAACAAAGAGGAGTTTCAAAGGACAACTCCCCCCTAACGGAGAGCTTCTGCGCCAGCGACCACTTCCAGAATCTCTTGGGTAATGGCGGCTTGGCGAGCTTTGTTGTAGGAGAGGGTGAGAGTACCAATTAGGGCTTGGGCATTGTCACTGGCGTTATTCATTGCCGTCATGCGTGCTGCCAATTCCGAGGCAGCAGCCTCTTGCAGTGCCCGTAGCAATTGGTTGTTCAAGTATAGAGGCAGGAGAGCATCGAGAATTTGCACAGGATCCTGCTCAAAAATCATGTCAGAGGGTAGAGCAGGCAATGTGGAAGCCACCTTCTCACGATTGACCTGTAGTTGGGAGCCACGGGTGGTCAGGCGGAAAATTTCATCATCAGCAGTCTCTAGCCCCTGAGGATCTAAGGGCAGCAGGGTCTGAACCACGGGTTTTGAACTAATGAGGGAGACAAACTTAGTGTAGATAAGCTCCACCCGATCCACTGTTTCCGAGAGAAAGAGTGAGAGCAATTCACTGGCAATTTGACCTGCTTCACTGGCAGAGGGGATTTGCTCGAGGCCAGAATAGACGGCATCAATGGGATAATTGCGGCGCTGGAAGTATTGAGCAGCTTTGCGACCAACAATCACCAGCGTATATTTGACGCCTTCAGCTTCAAGTTCTTGGATCCGTTCCCTAGCGCGACGGATAACGTTGGCGTTGTAACCACCGCACAGACCGCGATCGCCCGTCACCACTAACAGCGCCACTGTCTGCACAGGACGCTTGGCTAACAAAGGTAAATCCACATCCTGAAAGCGTAGCCGAGTTTGCAAGCTATACAGCACCTGCGCCAAGCGATCGGCAAAGGGACGACTCGCCATCACCTGCTCTTGGGCACGGCGAACTTTGGCTGCCGCCACGAGGCGCATCGCTTCGGTAATCTTGCGGGTATCTTTAATTGTTTTAATGCGATCGCGAATAGCTTTGAGATTGGGCACGGTAATCTAAACTCCTAAGCAAAGCGTCCCTGCCCTAAGATTTTAGCCCAGAGGGGGATCGCCTAAGCAGTCTTTTCACTGGCGGTTGATCTCCCCTTAGCGACAACCGTTGTGATCACCGGAACCGCCAAGGCAGCCACAGGCGGCACGATGCGGCCAATAGGCTGAGGGAAATTTAAGCTCACACTCAAGGCAGAAACTACAGTTGCTGCAATGCCACTCATCCAGAGCACTGTGTCGCGCCGCCGTTGTTGGCGCTTCAGTTGGTGATTTTCTTGGGCTGCAAGGGTCAGTTCCGTAGGGACAACGGTTGAGGATGGGCTGCGCAGAGCTTCTAAATCTTGCCGAAGGATGTGTAGTTCATTTTGGGCTTGGGCAAATTCTTCTTGCAGGCGATCGCGCTCCCTTTCCACTTGGGCAAGCTGCCGCGTTATCTGCGCTAGTTGTTGGGCGAGGCCGGCCTCTGGAGGGTTACCGAGAAGGGCTGGATCCTCTAAAGGAGCTGCTGGTGAAGCAGCCAACACCGTCTCTAGCTGTTGTTCGAGAGCGGCTTTTTCAACTTGTAGTGAAGCAAGTTGATTTTGGAGCGCTTCAATTTGCGAGACTTGGGATTGCAGTGTGGCAACTTGACTTTGCAGTTCGTGAATCTGGGAGACTTGAAGTTGCAGTGTTGCCAGTTGCTGCTGAAGCTCGTCCTGCTGAATGAGAGCCTGTGCCAGTTCCTGTTCAAGATTTTGCCGCAGGCCGCTCAAGTAAGCGTTTTCTTCACGGAGGCGGGCAAGATCTTGGCTGAGTTGATCCCGTTGCTGTTGAACGTTGTTCAGTTCTGCAGTGAGCCGGCTCATTTGCTCCTGTAAGGCTTCGTTTTGGGCGATCGCCCGCTGTTCTGCGGTACCGGTGAGCAACTCCAATTCTGCCGTCAAAGAATTGAGATCGATATTCTGTGCGGGAGGCTCGTCCAACTCACCCAAATCCCTGATGATGCTTTCGAGTAGGTCATCGGGTTGGTTGCTAGGGGGTTCTGGACTGGCCATGCTCCTGATACCTGTGCAAGTGCTAAGAATTGCTCCAATTATAGCGATCGCTGTCCCTATCCTCTAGACTAGATAGTATTTATCTAGGTTTAGTCAAATAATTTTGGCAGTAGATGAGCAGGGTTGCAATTCCAACCTTCTCAGACTGGCTTGGCACTATTGGGTGCGCAGGGCAAAGGCTGTTTGAAAGTCTTGACGGGTCATGGGTTGTGTCACCTCTAGTCCCTCGCCTCCCAGTACACGCAGCGGCTCACCGCCAACGGAAATCCACACAGGGGCATTGGGATCACTGGCCGTTGCTGTGTAGAGTATTTGTCCTAGACGCGCTTGCATTGAAGCACTTCCACCCCCTTTTGTAAACTCTGGGGAGAGATCGATATGAATGCCATCGGCTTTAACTTCTACACGGTTGACACGGGTATTGTCTGGAATACCGGTGGTGACATCGCGATTGGCAGGCCCGGCCAAAAGCCGCTCCAGACGAGATTGGATAAAGAGTTCGGGTCGCGCTGCCGGCGCATTGAGACGTACTGTGGAGGGCACTAAAACTAGTCTGTCTCCTTCATTTTTAACCCAAAAGAGTTGGGTTTCCTGTTGCTGGGCAACTTCCGCTGAATTGGGAACTGTATTTCTCTGTTGGGGCGGACTCAAGGTTAACCATGCCGCTGTCCCAGCCGACGCAAGGCCAATCACAGCCAGCACAATCAAGGCAGGGCGGGAGCGGGTGACTTTTGCGACCATCGCGATCTCTCCTTGGCGGGGTGCACCTGCTTCTACTTTAGACGCCATCATTCCAAGGTAAGGTTCCAGTCTCCATCGGGTTAGAGGTAGCCAGAAACTGCTTAAGCTATAAGGGATAGCGTTTTGTATTTTTCGTAACTTC
This sequence comes from uncultured Thermosynechococcus sp., assembly GCF_937958135.1. Lineage (NCBI taxonomy): Bacteria > Bacillati > Cyanobacteriota > Cyanophyceae > Acaryochloridales > Thermosynechococcaceae > Thermosynechococcus > uncultured Thermosynechococcus sp. The sequence goes on from NZ_CALGOG010000070.1 coordinate 4,973, forward strand.
AAATTATGCTGCAAACAACGCCTTGTGCTGAAGAACTGGCCACTGCTCTCCTTGATGCAGTTAGGATTGCGCCTCAAGATTGGCATCGCCTGAAGGGAAATCGCCGTGCCCGTGCTCTTGAACAAGCGGCTGCCGCCCTTGTTTATCTCCTGAAGGAAAATGAGGCGGAAGCACTGGCGCATTTGCAACAGGCCGTGGGTTGGCTTGATCACTCCATTAGTGCGCCCCCTTGCCCTACCCACCACCATTAGCGCTGCCAGCGTCGCCACCGGGAAACCACAAAATCGCTGGTGAGATGGAGCAGTGCCGATAGCTCTAAGCCAAGGGCGATCGCGACTCCCCATCGCCAATCTATTCCCTGCCAGCGACGTAACCATTCCTGTAGGAGGGGAAGCTGTCCGGTGAATGAGGCGACTCCGGCCACAAAACCCAGTCCTAACCCCAGCCAAAGGCTTAGATAGAGCAAGCGGATCACGGTGCCCACCACTGGGCCATGGGTCCAAAATGAGCGATGCGAAAACGCTTTTTGGTAAGGGAGCCAGATTCCCCGTAGCCAGCCCCAACGGTAGTAGGGCAATGAAAGCGTATCGAGGTCGGGACTGAGGAGAAAGCCGCCAATACCAAAGCTACTGCTAACCACCACGCCCCAAGCCCAATCGCGGCTGAGCGCACCGGCTGTGAAGCCCACAAGGGGCATGCCGATCCAAGTCAGGCGATCGTGGGTACGGCCACTGGGCATTGATGACTCCGCAGACATTTCCTAGGGCAAACCTACGAAAAAGTGGTCTAGATCATGCAATCGGAGAACTCATTGACTTGAGCGTGCGTCTAAGTGGACTTGAACCAAGCTGAAATTTGAATCTGAACAAGGGCGATCGCGCAAACCTAAATCGTAGGCTATGCCAGTTCCCATACCTGTCCCCGATCAAGTATGCTGAGCACGCTTGCTTAAGCGGCTTGGCCAGCCAACTGGGTAGTGCGTTGTGCATCGCTGGTGGAGGAAGCGTGAGATGGATCAACCGTGGCGTTCGTGGCAATCGCGAGCTGTGATGAGTGTTCTATGGGCACCCACCGCTGCATTGATCATGGCTCAGCCTGCTTCGGCCGGCCGCCTGCAATTGTGGCGACTCAATCCGGCCACCAATCAACTGGAAATTCGCACAGAACGAGGAGTTCAACCCCGTGCTGAGTTGGTTTACAATCCAACCCGCCTTGTGATTGATTTGCCCGGTGTGGTTCTCGGTAGCCCCCAGATCACTCAAAACTATAGTGGTGCCATTCGCCAAGTACGAGTTGCCCAGTTTGACCCCCAAACCACCCGGATTGTGGTGGAGTATGCGGCTGGTTTGACCATTGACCCCCAGCAAGTGCGCTTCCGAGGGGTAACAGCTAATAACTGGTTGGTGCAACTGCCCACACCACAGCAACAAACAGTTTCGTTACCGCCTCCTCCATCCCCTTCTCCTCCCAGCTCTCCGCCGGTGACACCTACAGGGCCACTGCAAATACGCAGTTGGCGGGCAGATGATACGGGTTTTCTCGTGCTGGCCGATCGCCCCCTGCCCGAAGGCAGTTACACCATTCGCCGCCCGCGGCGCGATCGCCTTGAAATTCTCCTCAGCAATAGTGAACTCATTCGCAACTTTAGTCCTCGGCGTCTGGAGTTACGCCGCTTTGGGCGGGATCGCGTTCGCGCTGAGGTGCGACCCCAAGGCAATCGCCAAGTGCAAATTCTCCTCGACATTGACCCCCAAGAGGCCGATTGGCAAGTTTCTCCTCACAATGACGGCTTTGTGATTGTGCCCTCAACCACGGCAATTGCACCGCCCCCCCCGACGGCTCCACCATCGCCCCAACGACCCAGGGGGATTCCCCCCGCTAGTGCTCAACCCCCCGTTACAACGATTCAGCGTGTTGATCTAGGGGGACGGGAGTTGCTGATTCAGGGCGATCGCACCATTTTTTATAGCGTGGGTTGGGAGGGCGATCGCTATCGCATTCGTTTACGCCAAGCCCGGTTGGGTAGCCAAGTCCGAGAACCCTATCTTGCCACCGGCAGCCCCCTCAGCAATATTGAATTTCGCCAAGAGGAGAACCAGATTGTTTCTATTTTGTTGACCCCTGCCCCCAACTTCCGGATTCTCGGTCCCCGCCCCCTCTCCGCGGAATCCTTTGTGGTGCAAATCCAAGGGGTGAATGACTCGCCAACCAGTGCTCCTACCCCCATTGATGTGCCCGCTACAGCGACAACTCAGCCCGTACCCCGTGGCCGTTTTGTGGTGGTCATTGATCCGGGTCATGGGGGCAGTGATCCGGGAGCAATCGGCATTGGCGGCATTCGTGAAAAGGACATTGTTTTGGATGTGGGTCTGCAAGTTGCCCAATTTTTGCAGCAGCAGGGAGTACAGGTGATAATGACCCGCACGACAGATATAGATTTAGACCTAGCGCCACGGGTGGCGATTGCGGAACGGGCACGCGCCAATGCCTTTGTGAGCATTCACGCCAATGCCATTAGTTTGGCTCGCCCCGATGTCAATGGCCTAGAGACCTACTTTGCCCCCGAACGTTCAAGTCGCTTGGCCTCTGCGATTCACAACAGGATTCTCAATTCTCTAAATATCCGCGATCGCGGAGTCAGAGCTGCCCGCTTCTATGTCATCCGCAATACGTCAATGGATTCTGCCCTTGTCGAGATCGGCTTTGTTACAGGTGCAGAGGACGCCGCCAATTTCCAAAATCCTGCTTGGCGGACGCAAATGGCACAGGCGATCGCCCAAGGTATCCTCAGCTTTTTGCAGGGGCGTTAATGGAGCTGACGGGAGTCGAACCCGTGTCCGCCCTAGCTATTCGCCGACTGCTCCTTCACAGGCTTAGCCTTTCTCACCCTCAGGCGGGAACTGTTCCTTATCCCGAACAGTAGGATGCTCTGGTAGAGTCTTTGCTAAACAGCCCACCAGAGAGAGCTGCCTAGCGCATCCGTTGGGGTTTACCCGCTGCCCTTAACGGAGTCGGACAACGAGTGCTCGAACCTGTTTAGAGGTCTTAGGCTACCGCAGCAGCTTTACGAGCGAAAGGAACGATGTTGTTCGCAGTTACTTTTGGTTTGGACTTTGGATTAACGAGAGATAGTCCACTCTCGGCCTGCGTCACAGCCCAACTTTCACTAGGACGTCGAAGCCGTTTCAGCCCCATGCATAGAGCTACTTTTAAGCTAGCGTATTTTCTTGAACTTGACAACAGGTGATCATTCGAGCGATCGCCGGCCAAGGGTGTGCGGTTTTGCGCGTGGTGCCGGTCCTGCCATTGCCCCCATGCGCTCCAACTGTTTGTGTTTGGCAAAATACTCCTTCCACAGGGCAGGGGCATCCAGTGTGTCACCCCCGTGGCTAGTCAAGCGTTGCCGTACCCGACAGAGAACCGGTGTATTCACACAGGCGCCGGCAATAATCACTTGGCCTTTACTGAGGGCAGGCAGTTCTTTGAGCAAATCCCGCCCCGCTGCTTCTACTCCATGTTTAAGACTCTCTTGATCCACGGGATTGACAATCCGCAGAATAAACTGGCTCATACACTGGGAAAGCACATCGCTGTCCAGTTTGCCCGGCCGCTGGGTAATCAGTCCCACCCCCAGTCCAAATTTACGCCCCTCGCTGAGGATTGTGCGCAATACCTGCTTACACTGGGAGGGTTCATGGGCAGGGGCAAACCGATGCGCTTCCTCAATCAAAATAAAGACTGGGTAGGGGAGGTACTGCTCATCTCCTTCTAACACGTGGTTTTTGTGGGTATTCATGCGAGCGTGGTTTGTTTGGCGCAAAATGGCCGTGGCAATGACCTGCTGCTCCTCCAAGGGAATCTCGTTCATTTCTAGAATGGTCACTTGGCCTGGGGCGAATAACTTTTGCGGGGGCAAGTGTTCACAGGTATGGAAATAGCTAGAACGTTGCATTTTTTCCAACTTCCAAGCTAGGGCACCAGCAGAAGACCCCTGCTTGAGATTCCCCTCCTCATCCTCCACCCGATCCACGCGATAGACAGCGTTAATCAAGTCCTGGGTACTCCAATGATGGTTTCTATAGGTACGGCGCACTTCATCGTAGGCTTTTTTGAGAATGGCCTGCTGGCGATCGCTCATCGGGGGAAGCAGCGTGAGAATATCGTAGAATTCAAGGGAAGAAACCCGTATTTTAATCTTCTCTGGCCCAATAAGGTTGACCTGAGGCTGATAGCCATCCTTATCCCTAAAGGCTTGATGTCCCCTCAGCTGTGTCAGGGTATGGTATTCCCCGTGGGGGTCGAGAATGAGCACTGCAGCTCGATTTTTGGGCGACAGCAACTCCTCCACCAAGACACCTGCTGTATAGGACTTGCCCGACCCTGTTCCGGCAAGGATGGCCACATGGGTACTCACCAGTTCTTTGACATCGAGGGCAATGGGCACCGCCCCCTCCTCTCGCAACAACAGCGAACCAATGTGGGCAGCCCCCTCCTCCTCTGGCTTTTTCTTGTTGAGAACGTGCCGCAGCAGTTCGTTGTCCGCTAGATAGACCTTCGCACCGGGCAAGGGGAGCCGCCGCAGATTGTTGAAGCCAAACACGGGGTGAAATTCCCCAATCACTTCTACGGTCATTTCATAGAGTTCTGCCGGTTCACAGGTAAAACCAATCAGCGCCGCCACTGTGCCGGGATTCAGTTCATAATCGGCAAACATTCGATCCGGCAGATGCTCAATGAGACGGCAGCCAGTAATTTTGCCCAAGACTTGGTGAACAGTACCCGTGGCAGAATTCGCACTTTCATTTGGGCGATCGCTCAATTCATAGTAAACAAATTCACCAATACGTGCCGGTTGAGGGTCAGCAGTAATAAACATGTACTCACTGCCGGTCTCCCCAGGACCTTTAACAATGCCAACAATGGTGCGGCAGGAATTGTGATTGGCAATCATTGCCCAAGATGGCTAGCGGTGTGTTTAACTTCAATCCTAAGCAATTTTCTAATCAGGTGTAGGAAAGGTTCTATTCCTCCAGCACGGGCGGCGGCAGACTAGGGCTAGGAATTAAAAAGGCAACAATTGCACCAAGAGCAAAACCGGCAACATTGCGCAGAATCGGGAGCCACTCTTGGGTGCGCGCCAGCACAGGCCCCAAACCAAAGACAAAGAAAAGCATCCCCCACAGTGGCGAAAAGAGGAGAATCCACTTCCAAGCCACTTTTTGATCGGCACGGCGGGGACGGGCAACAAAGCCCAAAATAATACCCCCAAAGATGGACGTGGCAAGGGTGAGCACCCACTGTTCTTGGGGCAGTCCCGGTACAGCGCGACATCCCCCCTGGGCGAGGCAGGTTTCAATAGCATGGAGGGATTGCAGGATCGCCTGATCTTCGCCGTTGTCACGCACAAAGTATTGATTGCCAAAACGGGTTTGCAACTCGACCCAAAAGGTGCGCTGGAGAACGCGGTAGGCGGTGTCACCGACATTAAAGTTCAAAAGATTGCCACCACGGGTATCGGCCACCAGCAGAATACTGCGATCGTCCAGATCCCAAAAATCCCGTACTGCTAAGCCGGGGGTGCGATCGTATTGGGTAAGGACGCGCAGCTTCCACCCCGTCTGTGCTTCAAAGTCTGCTAGTTCGCTGTCGAGGCGTTCTCTTTGAACCGGTGTGAGAATTTGGGCGAGGTCAATGACATTCGTAGGCGACGGAGGCAACAACTCTGGATTGTTGAAGCTGTGAGCAGGGGCGATCGCCCCCAGCCAGCAGAGGCTCACCAGCACCATCCCTAAACCAATTTGGCGAAGCCAGCGCCACACCTGTTGAAGCATCGTAATAAAAATTTATAAATAGGGCATCTTTTTTAATTATCTTAAGGGGATGCTGCGAAACATTGCAATCAACCCCAGCGTCTTCCCAGACAATGTGCAGCTTTTGTTAAACTCACCCTATCCTGAAAATCTCGTTGTTATACTGCAAGTCTAAAGGTTGTCCTGTCCCTGTACTGGTCACTCCTCACCGACAATGCCCTACTCTCCTCAGCTACTGCGATACCTTGAACAGGAACTGGCACTGCCGCCAGAGAGTATTGCCATGGCTTTGCGTCAGTGGCAACAGCAGCGGGGATCGCTGCCGATTATTCTTTGGCAGTATGGATTGATTACGCTGGAGCAGTTGGATCGGATTTTTGAGTGGCTAGATCGAACGCGAGGCGATCGCCTGCCCACCTCCTCGTAGGGATTGCAGAACGGCTCAACGGCATAACCCCCGTTGCCGTAGTAGGGGTTCGGTGATAGGTTCGCGGCCTCGGAAGGCCTTGAAAATCTCCATGGGGGGCCGGCTGCCGCCAAGGGCAAGCACCGTGTCGCGATAGCGTCGTCCCATTTCAGCAACGGCCTGCTCGTTGTCCAGACCCACTTCCTCAAAGGCAGCAAAGGCATCGGCGCTCAGAACCTCTGCCCAAAGATAGCTGTAGTATCCCGCTGCATAGCCGCCGGCAAAAATGTGGCTAAAACTACACAGAAAGGCATCTTCTGGCAGAGGGGGTAGAATCATTGTGGTCTGCGCTAAGCGATCGCGCACCTGCTGGGGCGTTTCCCCCTGACCTGGTTGATAGCGATGGTGCAGTTCTAGATCCAACAAACTAAAGTGCAATTGCCGTAAGAGGGCGCTCCCTGCGCGATAGGTACGGGCAGCAACCAGCTTTTCGTAGTAGTGCTCTGGCAGCGGCTCCCCCGTTTCATAGTGCCGTGCCATGCCAAAAAGGGTGGGACGATGGTAGCACCAATTTTCCATAAATTGGCTGGGGAGTTCAACGGCATCCCACTCCACGTTATTAATGCCCGCTGCTCCCGCTTCATCCACCCGTGTCAGCATGTGGTGCAAGCCATGACCAAACTCATGGAAGAGGGTTTCCACCTCGCCAAAGGTCATCAGGCTGGGTTTGCCATCCACAGGTGGGGTCTGATTGCAGACTAGGTAGGCCACAGGTAAACGGGTTCGCCATTCTCCCTGAATGCGATATTTGGCCCGACCAAGACAATCGTCCATCCAAGCCCCGCCTCGCTTTTCGGCAGGACGGCTGTAGGGGTCAAGGTAAAAGTGGGCAATTGTTTGGTTGTTTTCATCGAGGATGGCAAAAAAGCGGACATCGGGATGCCAAACGGGCGCTTGCCCGTCCGCTGGTACCACCGTGACACCAAAGAGCCGCTTCACTAAGCCAAATAACCCCTCAAGCACTTGGGGCAGTGGGAAATAAGGACGGAGTTCTTCATCGCTAAAGGCAAAGAGGGCTTCCCGCTGCCGTTCTGCCCAGTAGGGAATATCCCAGTGCTGGAGGTCGTGGGCTTCCGGTGCCCCTTGGGCCGCAGCAAAGGCTTTGAGTTCCTCTAGTTCCCGTCTCGCTGCCGGATAGCTCACTTGGCGCAACTCCTCTAGGAGCTTTTCCACACTGGCAACACTGTCGGCCATTTTGCTGGCAAGGCTAAGTTCAGCATAGGTGTTGAATCCCAATAACTGGGCTTCTTCTGCCCGCAGGGCAAGGATGCGCTCAAGAATTGGACGGTTATCCCACTCACCCCTACTGGCACGGGAAATATAGGCGCGATAGAGCTGCTCCCGCAAATCCCGCCGCTGGCTGTGTTGCATGAAGGGGCCATAGCTGGGAAAGTCTAAAGTGATGTGCCATGGCCCTGTTTCTGGGCTGGCGGTCTCAACGCCATCTTGGCGAGCAGTTTGCGCCGCAAGGGCAAGGAGACTAGGCGGCAGGCCGGCGACTTCATCGGGTTGAGTGAGCTTGAGGCGGAAGGCCTTGGTGGCATCTAAAAGATTGTTGGCAAACTGAGTTGATAGTTCGGCTAATTCCAGCTGAATGGCGTTGAAGCGTTCTTTGGCTGCCCCCGTCAAACTAACCCCACTGTGCTCGGCATTGCGAATAGCAGCTTCCACAATGCGTTTGCGAGCAGGGGGATAGCTCTGAAATTCCGAACTGGCAGCCAGTGTCTTGAACCCTTCATAGAGGGGGCGGGATTGTCCTAGACGGGTGTAGAACTCCACCACTTGGGGTTGGACGGCTTCGTAGGCTTGGCGCAGTTCAGGGCTGCTTTTGACAGCTGTTAGATGGTTCACAATGCCCCATGTCCAATCAAGGCGATCGCTCAGGCGTTCGAGGGGTTCCACTAGCCCTTCCCAGGTGGGCGTGAAGGATTGCTCTAGGGCCGCTAATTCTTGGCTGAGTTCCTGCAATAGTTGGCGCACCGCTGGCTCAACATGGCCCACCTGAATCTGATCAAAGGGGGGAAACCCATCGCCCCGCAAGAGGGGATTATCGGTGTAAGGGGAAGTGGCAATAACCATCGGTCTCCTAGGAACGGCGATGCGACTGCTGGCGCGCTTGGGCGATCGCCTGCTTTAACTGCGCTAATGCCAATTCTAACCGCGCTTCGGGAGCCACAGGAATCAATCCCTGCGCCGTCATTTCATGAATCTCAAAATGTAGGTGCGGGCCGGTGGAGTTGCCGGTACTGCCCACCAACCCAATGACCTCACCCTGTTTGACCCACTGACCGGGATTGACAAAAAGCTGCAAGAGGTGGGCATAAAGGGTTTGGTGCTGTTCTGGGGGGTGTTGCAAAATCACGGTGAGGCCATAGCCCCCCAGCCAGTTGGACTCAACGACACGGCCATCAAAGACCGCAAGCACGGGTGTTCCCGCCGGTGCGCCTAAATCGGTTCCCGAATGGAAGCGGCGATCGCCAAAAATGGGGTGGATGCGCCAGCCAAAGGTGGAGGTAATCGGCACCGGAAAAGGCAAAGGAAAGAGCATTTGGCCATTGTTAAGCTTCAGCCAACGCAGGGGATTAGCTCCCGGAAAGGGCTGACGCACGTAGGCCGGTGCAGTCCCGTGGCCAGAAAATCCTGCATTTCTGGGGGTTGCAGCGCTTTGCAGTGCCGTTGCTAAGGGGCGAGGGCGAGCGGTCGCCAGTCGGGGAGCTGTTGGTAAAGCAGGGGAACGTGGAGCAGTTGGAGCGGAGCAAATGCTGTTGGGAATGTCCTCAGTCACAATTGCTTGACAGCCTGTGGAGCGTTCTTGGATCACCACGGGGATGGAGCGCGCGGGCTTGAGGTTTTCTAGGGGTTCACTACCCGCCGGTGGATCTACAGGTTCTGAGGAGAAAACGAGGGGATCGCTATTGATGGATTGCACAGGATTCACAAGGATCGGCGCAGCCGCTTCGGGTTCAGCAGGAATAGTCTCGGCAACACTCCGGCGAGTCCCCAAGGCCGTTGCCAATAGACCCATTGTCAGGCCAAGGGCAATGATGCGCTGCTCAATCATGAATCCCCCTATTAGACGCATTCCTTCAAATTCTAGGCGCAACCCTGGGGAATGACAATCTTGCTGCCAGCAAGGGACTAGCGATCGCGAATCTTCATGTAGGCTTGAATGACCTGCAACACCATTGGGCCACACACTGAGGCGCCACCCCCCCCAGAGTTTTCCGCAAAGGCAACAACCACAATTTCAGGCTTGTCCGCAGGGGCATAGGCCCCAAACCAAGTGTGGTGAGGACGGGGCGGGTCTTCACCGGTTCCACTTTTGCCGGCGATCGCCACTTCACCGGTGTTCAAGGCGGCACCGGTGCCGCTGGTTACCACCTGTCGCAGACCTTGGCGGAGTACTTGCACCGTAGAGGGCTTCAAATTCAACGACTGGCGCCAGCGATCGGGATTCTCAGAGGCAACCAAATGCGGACGTACTTTGTAGCCCCCATTGGCCGGTACGGCAAACATTACCGCCGCCTGAACTGGACTGACCTGCAGTGCTCCTTGACCAATGGCTGTGATGAGGGAATCCCCGTCATACCAGCCTTCACCAAAGGTTTTCTGTTTCCACTGGGGGTCGGGGACAAAGCCCGCCGCTTCCCCCGGCAAGTCAATCCCTGTCTTCGATCCCATCCCAAAGCGCCGTGCCCACTCAATGAGCGTCTCAGGTCCAATGCGGCGCGCCACTTGGCCAAAGAATGTATTACTGCTCCAGGCTAAAGCACCGGCAAAGCCCAGAGGACCAAAGCCGGCACGGTTCCAATCATGAAAGGCAAACCCACCCGAATAGAGAGCAGGATAGGTCATCAGCACTGTGTCGGGGCTAAACTTTCCCGACTCCAGACCCGCCACCGTCGTGACGATTTTGAAGGTACTGGCGGGGGGAAACCCTTGCAGAGCACGGTTGACAAAGGGAAACTGCCGCCGTTGGAGTTCCTCCCATTGGGCTTGGGTCAGGCGGCGGGCAAACCAATTGGGGTCAAAGGCAGGGTAACTGGCAAGAGCCAGAATCGAGCCATCGCGGGGATCCATAGCCACGATCGCCCCCGGCCGATTCCCCAAGGCTGCTTCGGCGGCTTTTTGCAGGTCTAGATCCACAGAAAGGGTGATGTCGTTTCCCGGTCGCGCCACCTTTTGGCCGAGAATGCGGATGACTTTGCCCTGGCCATCCACCTCCACCTGCTGACCGCCCCAGGCTCCCCGCAGAACCTTTTCATAGGTGGCCTCCACGCCCATTTTGCCCATGACATCGCCAAGGCGGTAACCCTGATCCCGACGGGCAGCCAATTCTTCCTCATTCAGTTCACCAATGTAGCCAATAATGTGGGCAGCCGTCTCGCCGTGGGGATAAAAGCGCATGGCTTCACGGTCAATTTCGACGCCCGTGAGAAAACTGCGGTGTTCTTCAAGGGCAACAATTTGGGCGGGGGTGATTCCTTGGGCAATGCGAATCAAAGAGGGAGAATTCACCCCTGCTTGTTTGACCCGCGCTTCAATTTCAGCAGCAGGGATATTGAGTACTTGCGAGAGGATTCTTACGGTCTGTGGCCAGGTGGGCTTTTTAGCTGCAAGGGGCCAGAGAAAAACGGAGTAGGAAAACTTGTTCCCCGCGAGAATCCGCCCTTTGCGATCCAGAATTTTGCCGCGCTCCGGGGGCTTAGGAATGAGGCGAATGCGGTTTTCATCGGCCATTTGGCGATTGTGATCCCCTTCAACAATTTGCAGGTAGCCCAAGCGAGTGGCGATGCCCCCCAGGAGAAATAGCGTCATGAGGGAGAGCAGTACTAAGACTCGCTCCCCTTTGCCCACTTTGCGATCGCAGGCTTGGGAGGTGAAGGAACGAGTAGGGCGGGTTTTGAGCATTGCCATAGGCGTGAGGAGTTGATGAGATCATCAGTGGTAACTCAATTGCCACTCTATCAAATGCACCCAGACCAGAGTTCGAGAATTCCGATAACCTAGAAAGGGTCTCTGTACTGCAGCTCCATGAAGCGATCGCGGACCCGTCCCCAAGTTCAAGCCCCCAGTCAAAATCTCGACTCGTTCCTCGATGTCCTCACCAATACCGTGGGGGTCATGATCTTTGTTTGCCTTTTTGCCAGTTTGACGGCGGCGGTATCTCCTGCCTTGGTGCGCACCCCCATTGCCCGCGAAACTCGCAAGCAGGTGTATTTCTTTGAGTGTCGTGAAAACCGCGCCCTGCCCCTTGAGGAGGATCAAGCTAGGGAAGCCATTGATCGCCATCTGCGGCACATCACAGAAAATCCCTTTGCAGATCTGCGCCAAATTCAGGAACAATTGGAGGCTTTTCACCACCGTACCCGCTACTACGATGTGCGCTTGAGGCTGGTTCGCAGCCAAGGACAACCGATTTTGCAAACCCTTTTTGAGCCTCGCGATCGCACCGCCGGTGAACCCTTGAGCACTCTAGAAAAACCCACCTCCAACTTTCGTCGTACCATTGATCGCCTCTCCCCCAGCCAACATTCCCTTGTCTTTTTTGTGCGTCCCGATAGCTTTGATTGTTTTCGGGCTGCCCGCGCCATTGCTTGGCGCAGTGGCTTTGATGTTGGTTGGGAACCCATGGCAGAAGACCGTGCCATTATCTTTGTCAGTGGCGGTGGTCGGCGTGTCACTGTGCAGTAGTCCCAAGGAGGCCAAATGCTTGCCAAACGAATTTTGCCCTGTTTGGATGTGAAGGCGGGTCGCGTTGTCAAGGGCGTGAACTTTGTCAACTTGCGCGATGCCGGCGATCCTGTGGAGCTGGCTCAGGCCTACAATGCCGCAGGTGCCGATGAGCTGGTGTTTCTCGATATTACAGCTACCCATGAGGAGCGCAATATCCTCATTGATGTTGTCTATCGCACAGCAGATCAGGTGTTTATTCCCCTGACGGTGGGGGGTGGCATCCAGTCCCTCACGATGATCAAAGACCTGCTAAGAGCAGGGGCGGATAAGGTGAGTCTCAACTCGGCGGCAGTGCGGCAACCCGATCTCGTGAATCAGGCCAGCGATCGCTTTGGTGCCCAGTGTATTGTTGTTGCCATTGATGCGCGACGCGACCCCCACTGTGATCCGAGCCAACCCCGTTGGCAAGTGTATGTGCGGGGTGGACGGGAAGCCACCGGGCTGGATGCCGTGGAATGGGCAGTGGAAATGGCTAAGCGGGGCGCGGGGGAACTGCTGGTGACGAGTATGGATGCCGATGGCACCCAGGCGGGCTACGACCTCGCATTGACGCGGGCGATCGCCGAGCGGGTGGAAATTCCTGTCATTGCCTCCGGGGGGGCAGGCACCTGTGAGCATATTCGCGCTGCCCTTGTGGAAGGGAAAGCAGAGGCGGCACTCTTAGCCTCGCTTCTGCACTATGGCCAACTGACGATCGCCCAAATTAAGAGCTATCTGCAGCAGCACCACGTGCCGGTGCGCCAAGAGGAACCAGAGGGGCTAGAGGATCGGGCTAAAACGGCCAAGTCCAGTGGCTAAACTCCGGCTTGTCCACACCGTGCTCGTAGGCGTAGTTGCGGGCTTCAATTTGCATGTTGCGGAATTTTTCCTTGGCATGGGCACCCGCCACCTGAAGATGGGGGAGGCGATCAATGGCATCAATGGCCAGACTAAAGCGATCAATCTCATTGTTGATGGCCAGCTCTAGGGGAGTGTTGATGTTGCCCTTTTCCTTGTAGCCGCGCACGTGCAGATTGCGGTGATTGTGGCGACGATAGGCCAAGCGGTGGATCAGCCACGGATAGCCATGGAAGTTGAAGATAATTGGGCGATCAAGGGTGAATAGGCTATCGAAGTCGCGATCGCTGAGGCCGTGGGGGTGCTCGGTTTCGGGTTGCAGCTTAAAGAGATCCACCACATTGATATAGCGAATCTTCAGCTCTGGAAACTCCTGCCGCAGAAGGGCGATCGCCGCCAACGCCTCTTGGGTGGGAATATCCCCGGCGCTGGCCATCACCAGATCCGGCTCACAGCCTTGATCATTGCTTGCCCAGTCCCAAATCCCTAATCCCTTCGTGCAGTGAACAATAGCTTGCTCCATCGTCATGTACTGTAGGTGCAACTGCTTGTCAGAAACAATCACATTCACATAGTTTTTGCTCCGCAGGCAGTGATCCGCCACCGACAGCAGGGAGTTGACATCGGGGGGCAGGTAAATCCGCGTCACCTTAGCACTCTTATTGCAGACAATATCCAAAAATCCCGGATCTTGGTGGGTAAAGCCATTGTGGTCCTGCCGCCACACCGTTGACGTAATCAACAGATTCAAAGAAGCAATATCGGCACGCCAGGAGAGTTCATTGCAAATGCTCAACCATTTGGCGTGTTGGTTAAACATCGAGTCAATCACATGGACAAAGGATTCATAGGTGGAGAAGAACCCATGCCGACCCGTGAGCAGATAGCCCTCCAGCATGCCCTCCATGGTGTGCTCACTGAGCATTTCAATGACACGACCATTGGGGGACAATTCACCGCCATCGGCATCCTCCTCAAAGTATTCCGCAATCCAGAATTTCTTACTGACCTCGTAAATAGCATTGAGTTTATTGGAGGTATTTTCATCGGGACCAAAGACGCGGAAATTGGTCATGTTATTGCGCATCACATCCCGCAGAAAGACCCCCAAGGGACGGGTATTCTCCACCTCAATTTGCGCCGGTTTCTCAACCGTAATGCCGTACTGCCGGAAGTCGGGCATTTTCAAATCCTTGCGCAGTAGTCCACCATTGGCGTGGGGATTCATGCCCATACGGTAGTTGCCCGTGGGTGCTAAAGCCTTGAGTTCAGGGCGGAATGTCCCATTCTCATCAAAGAGTTCTTCGGGACGGTAACTGCGCAGCCAGTTTTCCAAGAGCTTGAGGTTTTCAGGGTTGGTGTGGACATCAGCTAGGGGCACTTGGTGTGCTCGCCAGAAGCCTTCTACTTTGTGGCCATTCACTTCCGCAGGGCCTGTCCAACCTTTGGGGGTACGCAGCACAATCATGGGCCAACGGGGTAAGGTGGTAACCCCCTCTTCGCGCGCCGCCCGTTGAATCTCCTTAATTCTAGTCACGCAGTAGTCAAGGGTAGCCGCCATGGCTTGGTGCATTGAGGGGCGATCGGAACCTTCCACAAAGCAGGGTTCATACCCTAAGCCTCGGAAATAGTTCTCCAAATCCTGATGGGGAATCCGTGCCAGAATCGTGGGGTTGTTAATCTTGTAGCCATTCAGGTTAAGAATCGGCAAAACCGCTCCATCCCGCGCCGGATTGAGGAACTTATTGATATGCCATGAGGTGGCCAAAGGCCCCGTTTCTGCTTCACCGTCGCCAACTACTGCTGCCACAATTAAATCGGGGTTATCAAAGGCCGCACCGCAGGCATGGGAGAGGACATAGCCCAGTTCTCCCCCTTCATGAATCGAGCCGGGCGTTTCGGGGGTGCAGTGGCTACCAATGCCGCCGGGGAAGGAGAATTGCTTGAAGAATTTTTTCAGGCCCTGAGCATCCTCACTAATGTCGTGGTAAATCTCGGTGTAACTGCCCTCAAGGTAAACGGGTGCTAAGACCCCCGGTGCCCCATGGCCAGGGCCGGCAAGAAAAATCACCTCCTGTTGGTACTTTTTAATAATGCGATTGAGGTGAAGATAGCAAAAGGCCAGACCCGGACTCGCTCCCCAGTGACCGAGGAGACGTTTTTTGATGTGTTCCGGCTTGAGGGGTTCTCTAAGCAGGGGGTTATCGAGTAAATAGATCATGCCCACGGCCAGATAGTTACAGGCGCGGAAGAAGGCATCCATGGCCTCAACTTCACTCTCACTCAAGGGTTGTCCTTGAATCGTGGCGCGAGCAGGCCCAAAAGCATGAATATCATCGGTGAGTTCAGCGGGACGGGGAGGAGAGCTAACCATACAGTATCCTCGTCAAGTGAGCATGGGTATCCAGAAAATCCGCCGCGATCAATCGATCCACGGGCCAACGTATTCAAAAGAGTCCACGGCTTACTAAAAGTACTTGCTAATGAGGGACACATCCTAGACCATCGTCTTTCGCCTACAGCCCCATCCTAGGATGTTAGAAAGGTCGAGCTGGCAAATACCCTAGATCTTTTAACAACGTGGTGAAACTTTTGAGTTGAGCTGTGGAAGGGTTGGGGATTTAGAGGGCCAGTTCAGCAGGGAGGGGTAAACGAAAGAGATTACAGGCGTTGAGGGTCGTCTGCCGTTCTAATTCTAAAAGATCGCACTGTCGTAGTCGGGCGACAGCTTCGGCCACAAAACGCACATAGCTGGGTTCATTGCGTTTTTCGCCCCGTTTGGGCACAGGAGCAAGGAAGGGGCAATCGGTTTCCACAAGCAGGCGATCGCCGGGAACCATCTGTGCCGAGGCATGGATTTGTTTAGCGTTCTTAAAGGTGACCGTGCCGCTAAAGCTAATAAACAGGCCAAGGTCGAGGAACCATTCAGTTTCTTCGGGGGTACCGCCCCAGCAGTGCATTACTCCTAGAACACGCCCGCGATCGCGAGCAAATTGCTGAAGCAAATCTCGTGCGGCGGCCGCTGCCTCCCGACAGTGAATGATAACGGGGAGGTTCAACGCGTGAGCCACCTCTAACTGTGCCCAAAAGGCAGCTTCCTGCTCCTCGCGGTTTGTGGCTTTGTAAAAATCTAGACCTGTTTCGCCAATGGCTACGACTTTGGGATCACTGGCCGCAAGGCTGGCAATTTTATCTTTAAGATCGGGCTGCCACTGTTCCGTCTCCAAGGGATGCAGCCCCACGGCCATAAAGAGTTCGGGAAATTGAGCTGCAAGGCGTTGGATAGTGGGAAATTCACCGGGTTCAACGCAGGAATGTACCAGCCGCACCACCCCCGCCGATCGCCAGCGCTCAGCCACTGCCTCCAGATCGGGCGCGTACTCCGGAAAGTTGAGATGGACGTGGGTATCCACCAACATGGGGATTAGGCAGCCGGTTGCAGCGTTTTGCTCAGGATACGGGCTAGACGGGCTTTCCGACGGGCACCGGTGTTGCGATGGAGAACGCCGCGCTTTACGGCTTTGTCAATTTTGCTGTAGGCCAAGTTCATTCTGTGGTGCACTTCTGCTAGCTTTTCTGGAGTTGGCTCAGCACTATACTCACTCACGGCCTTCAAAAAGTTTTTAATCAGTGTCCGCACCGCCGAGCGATAGGCTTTGTTACGCAGACGGTTGCGCTCGGCAATTTGGGCACGTTTAGCGGCAGATTTAATGTTAGCCACAGGTCACCTGATGATCAATCACACGTTAAGAACAAATAATCATTATAACCGTTGGCTGAGGGATCGCAAGATCTTGGCCGCCAGCATTGCCGCCCCAAAGCCATTGTCAATATTGACAACACCAATGCCGGGGGCACAGGAGTTGAGCATGGTCAGCAGCGCTGCCAAGCCCCCAAAGTTGGCGCCATAGCCCACACTGGTGGGGACAGCAATAACAGGGACGGACACCAGCCCCGCCACCACACTGGGCAGTGCCCCCTCCATGCCGGCCACCACAATGAGCACAGCCATCTCCTCAAGGCGATCGCGCACACTCAGCAGGCGATGAATGCCCGCTACGCCCACATCCCAAAACCGTTCCACTGGGAACCCGCAGAGTTGCAAGGTAATGGCTGCCTCTTCGGCCACGGGCAAATCCGCGGTACCCGCACAGACCAAGCCCACTTGCAGTGGGGACTGGGGCGGCAAAATGGGCGCCGTACTACAAATTTGGGCTTTCTCGAAATAGTGCAGCCCGCCAAGGCGCGATCGCACTGCCTCAAAGACCTCCGGGGAAATGCGCGTGGCCAGCACACAGGGATAGTGGGGACGCATTCGCTCCAAGATTTCGGCAATCTGCTGCGGTGTCTTACCGGGTCCCCAAATCACCTCTGGAAAGCCCGTGCGCTGCTGTCGCTGGTGGTCAATCCGCGCAAAATCGCCAATGGGTTCGTAGGTGAGGTGTTGCAGTTGGCGATAGGCGGCTTCTACGCTCAGTTGCCCGTGGGCGATCGCCGTCAAAATCTGCCGTAGTGAATCGGGCATTTAGCCTCCGATGCCTAACCGTCCTGCCAGCCCCGGTGCCATGGGGATTAGGGTGGCCGCCATTAAGAATAACAGCAACAGACCAAGACCGGCGCGGGTATCCTCCGGTTCTGTGATCTCATCGAGACTGGGCTGATCCACCTCCCGCTGCAACAGGAGAATCACCAGCGCCCAATACAGGGCCAAGGGGTTGACGATCGCCACTAGGCCCAAGATCACAAGGGTAATAATCGTCAGTCGCCTCGCAGTTTTGGTGCCGTAAATGGCTTGAATAATACGTCCGCCATCCAGTTGCCCCGCCGGCATTAAGTTCAGGGCGGTCATGATCAGGCCTAACCAACCCAGAATGACCAAGGGATGCACCGTCACCACTTCGCTTTGCAACTGCTGACCCAAAAAGAGCTTGGCGATCGTCCCCACCAAAATTGAGCCTTGAAAAAAGAGAGTCGGCACCTCCCAGCCCTGACTTGTGGGCGAGAGGACAAGGCCAAGGCTCAACAGCAGCAGGGAAACTCCACCGGCGGCGATCGCCCCCGCTGCGCCAATGTCAAAGAGCTGGCTGCGATTGGCAAGGAAAGATTCAATACGGGTCATGGCACCAAATGTCCCCAACTGCCACGCCGGCAAAAAGATGGGCGGACCCAAGCGAGCTTGATAGCGTTTGGCCATAAACCAGTGGCCCAGTTCCCGCACGGCCGCAATGCCCAAAAGGCCGAGGGCAAAGGGCAGCGATCGCTGGAAAAGGCCGGGGGTGGGATTCCCCAGTAGGCTAAACCCCTGCAGAATAGCACTGGTCTCCAAACAGGTGCCGAGGGTAGCCACCGCCAAGAAAACCGCTGCCAGCTTCTGGAGAGTGCCGGAGCGAGCGGGTTCGGTGGTTATCGGCAAGATCACCACCATTGGCTTGCCCTCCCTATTGGGCACCATAAAGAGGCGATAGCGGTGGGGCAAGGCCGCTTGGAGGCGCTCTGTGAGCTGTTGATGGACAGTCTTAGCCTCACCGCGCAAATTCCCCGGACAGATCACCCCCCCCTTATAGGGGATGTAGTCGGTGGCAAAATAGGTATCCACACTAAAGATACTCTGAATGGCTTGCAGATCCTCAGCGGGAAGGGTTGGCTTTTCGGCAGCTTCGGCTGGGGTCGGCTGTGCGGCGGTAGCCTGCTCGAGTTCAGCACGGCCAGAGGAAGCAGGGGGCAGGGGCAGCTCGGCGGTGGCCGCCAGCGATCGCAACCAGCGTCCAAGGGCAATATAGGCCACAATGGAGAACACAAGGCCAAAGAGCACCGCCGCAAAGTTAATCCCAATCCCAAAGCTGAGACTGCCAAAGACCACCAGCCAAGGGAGCATCAAAACAAGGGTTTGCAGCCAAGCCACAATCCCCAGCTTGCCGTAGGGCAGGTTGCGGTACAGCCCCCACCCCAGTAGGGCGATCGCTCCCGCCAATAGACCTGCTGTAATAATCATGGGTTACCTCCCGCCTCTGCAAACGTTAGCGTGTGGCCAGAGTGGTCAATTGGGTCAGGACTTGACTGGCACGCTCCGTAAATTGCTGCATACCATTCGCATCAAAGCCCCGCTGCGACATTAAGGCCAAATCGTAGATATACTGACACAGCTTCTCCACCAGTGCGCCGGTTTCTGAGGTGCCGCTGGTTTGGAGGATGGCGCCTTGATTGAGCTTGAGCAAATTTTCCACCAAGGGATGGGCGGTATTCACCACCAAGGTGTGCTCCTCCGGCAACTGGGCATTGGGTTGCTGCTGCATCATTGCCATCATTTCCCGCAGCCGCCGACTGGTTTCCGGCAAAAGGATCATTGCCGGCGGTGCATCCGCCTTCAGCGCTTCCGTGCGGATGGTTAATTTGGGCTTTTTCAGCACCGATTCAAAGAGTGCTTTAATTTGCTCACTGCGGGTTTTGTTCGTTGTCGGGTCAACGAGTTCCCTTTCTTTGGTTTTATCAATGAGGGTTTCATCCAATTCGGCATCCACCCGCAGGAACTTGACATCGCTATAGTTCTGCTCTAGCCACGGGATAAAGTGGGTATCAATGAAGCTGTCCATAAAGAGCACTTCAATCCCTTGGCTTTTGAGCAGTTGCACGTAGGTGGCCTGATTCACTTCGTCGGTGCAGTAATAGACGCGGTTGCCTTGGCGCGCCTTGTTGCGCTCGCGGTACTCCTTGAGCGTGGTATAGGTTTTGCCATCTACACAAATTCCGCCCTCTTTAGCCCATAAATCGTCGCTCTCTTTGGGGGTTAGCTCCGCAGTCGTGCGATAGATGAGAATATCCTCCACTTGTTTTTTGAATTTCTCATCGTTCATTGAGCCAAACTTGACAAAGGTGCCTAGGTCTTGCCAAGAGCGCACGTAGGCAGTAGGGTCTTCACGGTACAGTTCTTTGAGGCGATCGCCCACCTTCTTGGCAATGTAGTCGGCAATTTTGCGCACGGTGCGATCGTTTTGTAGGAAACTGCGAGAAACATTGAGGGGAATATCGGTACTGTCAATCACGCCCCGCAGCGGCAGCAAAAAGCGCGGGATGACCTCTTCACAGTTATCGCTGACAAAGACTTGATTGCAGTAGAGCTTAATTTGCCCCTTGGTGACATCAATATCGGGACGCAGCTTTGGAAAATAAAGAATCCCGTTCACCACAAAGGGATAGTCGGTATTGAGGTGAACCCAGAGCAGGGGGTCTTCTTGGAAGGGATAGAGGTAGCGATAAAACTCCAGATATTCCTCTTTAGTGAGACTGTTGGGGGCACTCTTCCAAGGGGCAATTTGTTTGTTAATCTGCTCCCCTTCAAGCTTGATGGGCACAGGCAAAAAGTCACAATACTTGCGCACCAGTTCGCGGATGCGGGCCGGCTCTAGGTACTCTAATTCACTCTCTTGGAGTGTTAGGGTCACGGTAGTGCCAACGCTGGTGCGCTCACCGTCAGAGAGAGTAAATTCCGTGGAGCCATCGCAGGTCCAGTGCACGGGAACGGCACCTTCGCGGTAGGAGAGGGTATCAATTTCCACCCGTTCTGCCACCATAAAGGCGGAGTAAAATCCCAAGCCAAAATGTCCAATAATGGCGTTTTCCCCTTCGCCTTTGTATTTTTGAACGAATTCCTCGGCGCTGGAGAAGGCCACTTGGGTAATGTACTTTTTCACCTCTTCGGCGGTCATGCCAATGCCATTGTCGGCGATCGCCAGCTTCTTGTTTTCTTTGTCAATCGTGATCGTCACTTCGGGGTGATCTACATCGCCGCTGTATTCCCCAGAGCGTGCCACCATGCGCAGTTTTTGAATGGCATCCACCGCATTGGAGACCAGTTCCCGCAGGAAAATCTCATGATCGGAGTAGAGCCACTTTTTAATGATTGGAAAGATATTCTCAGTGTGGATTGAAATGGTTCCCTGTTCCAACATGATGTTTCCCGTGAGTGCATTCTTGGTCAGACAACTTCTAGTGTATCGGTAGGGGTTCCCCTTTCTGTTGGCGGAAAACCGATCCCTCCAATGCTTCCCAAAGGGTAACAATGACGTGATTGGCTACA
Source organism: uncultured Thermosynechococcus sp. (assembly GCF_937958135.1). NCBI lineage: Bacteria > Bacillati > Cyanobacteriota > Cyanophyceae > Acaryochloridales > Thermosynechococcaceae > Thermosynechococcus > uncultured Thermosynechococcus sp. The sequence goes on from NZ_CALGOG010000070.1 coordinate 25,896, forward strand.
AGAAAGCCTGCCGGCTGCGTCAAGTGCAGGCGATCGCCCGTTACACAAAGCGTCTTGGGAGACACTTTTGCTGCTGCCATGGGCAGAGCTTCAACCCACGAGAGAGGAAATTCATCCGCCAAAGCCCTCAAACAGAGGCCGTCTCTGAGGCGCAGACCCAGCATAATCGTTTCCAACCAGCGATCCCACAGGGAATCCGGACTCACTTGCTGGAGGCTCCCTGGTAAGGTTTGCAGCCATTGATAGTATTCACGGCGGGTACGCGGACGGCTGAGGCGGCGATGCTCCAGATAACTGGTGGCTCCCATGCCAAAGCCATAGTAGGGTTGATTGCGCCAATAGACTTGATTGTGACGACAGGCAAACCCCGGTCGGGCATAGTTGGAAATTTCATAGTGGTCATAGCCCGCTGCGGTTAAGATTTCGTGGCCAAGACGATAGGCGGCGGCGGCCTGCTCTTGGGTAGGCAAGGGGGCAACTTCCGGTTGATAGCGTTTGCTGAAGACGGTTTTTGGCTCAATGATCAAGTCATAGATTGAGAGATGGGTTGGCTTGAGGGCGATCGCTCGTTCTAGGGAGAATTGCCAACGCCCTAGGGATTGTTGCGGCAGACCTGAAATAAGATCGATGCTCCAGTTTTCTACCCCCGCCCTATACATCATCTCAACGGCATGCTCGACATCAGCGACAGTGTGACTCCGGCCACAGAGCCGCAATAGCTCATCATCAAAGGCTTGGACGCCCAAGCTAATGCGATTTACCCCTGCGCTGAGGTAGCCCTGCAATTGTTCTAGGCCAAACGTCCCCGGATCCATTTCCATGGAAATTTCCGCCCCTGGCGCAATCCCTATCTGGCGATCCAGAGCTTCCAGCAGTTGGGCAATATACTGAGGTGGGACTAAAGACGGCGTTCCACCCCCAAAAAAGATAGTTTGCAGCGGTTGCGGATCAGGAGGAGTCTGGGCAATTTCTTGGCACAGCGCAGCCACATACTCTTGAATCAACGATGCTGCCAACGTCGGAGAATTCCCCATCACTGTAATTGGAAAGTCACAGTAGAAGCAGCGGCGCCGACAGAAGGGCAGATGGATGTATGCGGCTGTCGTCATAGTTTTTTAACTGGTTTGTATCGTTTAGTTGCGTAGCTAGGAAGGATTCAAAGCCTTTCCACGACTAGGGAAAGAGTTGTTTCAGAGCCTCTTCGAGGGTAGGTGCCATCACAATCCGCTGATTGTCCATGACAATGACCCGTGCTAAGGTGGGCAGTCGGTTTTGATCGGCTTCTAGGTAAATGGGTTCGACATAAAGGAGCGATCGCTCGATGGGAATAATCAGAAGATTGCCCTGCACCGATCTTGACCCTTGGCGATTCCAGAGGGAAATTTGCTGTGAAATGACTGGGTCTTGATTGATGCGCGCCTCCATCTGTTCAGGGCCAAAGACCAGTTCTTGCTTGGGAAACACGTACAGCAGAAGCTTGCCGTAGTTTTCGCCATCGGAGCGAGCCGCCAGCCAGCCAATGAGGTTCGGGCGATTCACAGGCGTAAAGGGGACAAGAAGAATAAACTCCTCGGTGTCGCCAATAGGCAGCTTGGTAATCAGATAGTAGGGGGCTACAGCTTGGGGTTTTTCGCGGTAGATCTCCTTGGGAATTTGCCAGAGGTCTTCGCGGTTGTAAAAGATCACAGGATCCGTCATGTGGTACTTTAGGAGCTGCTCGGACTGCACTTGCAGCAGGTCAATGGGATAGCGAATGTGGCGATAGAGGCGCGGGGGCATGGCACTCAAGGGGCGAAAGAGGGTCGGGAAGATGCGCTGCCACGTGCGAATAATCACATCCTCAGGTTCCACTACATAAAAGGTGACATCGCCGTTATAGGCGTCCACCACCACTTTGACGGAGTTGCGAATGTAGTTAAACGAGTGCTGCCCCGGATCGCTATAGGGATAGTAGCGACTGACGGTATAGGCATCAATAATCCAGTAGAGATAGCTGACCCCCGCCGTGCTTGGGCTGGTTGCAATCTCTCGTTCAGAGCGGGGATCGGCAACAACTAGATAGGGTTCACTGTCAAAGCGCAGAAAAGGGGCGATCGCCCGCACCCGATCCTGAATCAAGCGCCGAAAGAGTACCCTTGAGTCGGGGCGCAAATTGGGGGTTAGCAGCAATTGCCAATCCCGAAAATAGACGCCATAGACTAGGCGGCGCCACCAACTGGCAATGGGCACGCCCCCATGTCCATCGTAGTGGTTATAGACATTTTCAGCGCCGCGGGGAAAATCCAGTTCAGGAACCTTAGACGGGGCAAAGATGTAGGTATTGGTGAGTTCACCATAGTAAATCCGTGGATAGAAAAACGGGATACTCTCGCGGATCTGAGGCGGATTAACCAGTAGCTCACCTGTGTCGCCAATATCGCGCACAAAGTACTTGGGCAAACCATTGACTTCTGCCGTATTCACAGGACTCATGGTGAAGCCGTAGCCGTGGGTAAATACGAGGTGCTCGTTAATCCAAGTGCGGGCAAACTGCTGAACCGCACTGTAATCTACTTCGCGCGCGGCAATGAGGACTTGGCGAATTTCCGATTGCTCTTGCTCAGGCGATAGTTTTAGAGAGTAGCGATCCAAAAATGCGGCGGGAAACCGATAGTAAGAGCGCAGTTGTTGAAGTTGACGGTTGGTTTCAAGGAGGGGGCGGGTATCCCAAAGGCGAATGTTGCGGGTGGTGGCGGCATGAGCAGCAATGATCTCGGCGTTGAGGTTATTTTCTGGTTGGAAGGGTTCGACCTGCATTTTTTCAAGATCAAAGCCTTCACGGGTGTGGGTAATCGTGCGTTGAATGTAGGGCAGTTCCCGTTGCAGTTGGTTGGGTTGAACAATCACTGCTTCAATGGCTGTGGGCAGGAGTCGGTCGGCAATTAGGATGACCACTAGATAGCCCAATGTAAACCCAAAGAAGCCGGGGGCAATGGGGCCTAACCGCCGCTCTCCTTCTCCGCCCCGGCGAATTGCTGACCAAGCCATTAAACAGGTGACGCCAAGTGCCGAGGCCGCAAGCCAACCATAGAGGGGTAAGCGCACGGTGACATCGGTATAGCCCGCCCCAAACGCAGCTCCACTGGTTGAATAAAGAAGCTTGTAGCGCTCTAGCCAAAAACTAAAAGCCACTGTCACAAAAACAAACGCACTCAAGCCCTGTAAATGCCGCCGTTGCGATCGCCCGAAGCCGAGGAATTTGCCGTGACTAAGACTGTCATTGGCAAGGAGATAGCCCAAGGCTGTTCCCGCTAAGCCAACAACACTGAGGTTTGCCAACCACAGTCGCAGTAGTTCCCACAGGGGAATTTGAAAGAGGTAAAAGCTAATCGAGTGGTGAAATAGCGGTTCGGTATGGGAATCCCTGGCGGCAAACAGTCCCTTGAGCACAACCGGCCAACTGAGGCTGGCGATCGCCCCCATGGCGAGGCTTAGGAGGATGCCTATCCCCTGAAAGAGACGCACGGGCAACCAAAGCCCCAGAACCAGCGCCCCCAGACTAGGCACCAACAACCAAGGATTCTGTACCACTTGCAAAGAGATCTCTGCCACTCGCCAAACACTTAATTGCGGAAGTAGAGGGCTATTAAACGTAATTTCTGAGCGCTGTTGCCAAAGTTGCAGGGCGATTGCCCCGATGTGATAAGTGGCAACAATCAGCAGCCAAGTTAAACCGCTCGCACACCCCAAAAGCCGCCATAGCCCCAGTCCCCGATAGGGACTCCGTGCTGTGAGGGTGGGATCGAGGGTCACCGGGCGTTGCCGCAGTAGCCGGTGTTGCTGCCAGCCGTAGAAGAGCGCCGATAACCCCGCAACCGCAAGAAATAGCAAGGCTTGGACACTCCAGCGCTGCCAGACCACCTGCAAGTAGCCCAGTTGATCAAACCAGAGGCTTTCGGCAATTAGTCGGCACAGCCCCACTCCTAGGGCGATCGCCAGAACTAGGGTACAAAGCCAGCGCGACCAGCGGGGCATGGCCCGGACAACGGGAAGGGACAGCATGAACCTCGAAAAATTCTTGAAACTACGCTACAGTGCAGCTAGATGCTTTCCTAAGGCCAGTTTAACGATTTCGCCATGTTCTTGCGCTCACTACTTGTTGCCCTTTTGAGTTTGATTCTGTTCCTCAGCCCATCAGCGTCTAGTTTGGCTCTAGGAGGTGAACTGCCGCCCCTCAATACCCCGGCACCCGACTTTTCCCTGCCCAGCAGTGTGGATGGTCAGCCGATTTCCCTCAAGGATTATCGCGGCAAGTGGGTGGTGTTGTACTTTTACCCCAAGGACTTTACCTCGGGCTGCACCCTCGAAGCTCGGCGCTTCCAACGGGACATTGAGGAATTTCATGCCCACAACGCAGAAGTCATCGGTGTCAGTGCCGACTCGGTGGATTCCCATCAAGATTTTTGTGACAGTGAAGGCTTAACGTTTCCCCTCCTCTCTGACCCCGATGGCCAAGTCAGCAAGGCCTATGGCTCGTGGTTGGGATTTGTCTCGCTGCGCCACAGCTTCATCATTGATCCCGAAGGCATCCTGCGGGAGCGCTATGTAAAAGTAAATCCGGCAACCCACAGTCAGGAGGTGTTGGCTCGCCTTAAGGAACTGCAACAGCAAGTTTAGGTTTTATCTATTTCTGGGGTGAGGGTTCGGACGTTTTTGCAGATTCCTCTTGCACCTGCTGCGCCGCCTGCTGAATGGCATCCTTATACTTGGCGGGGGCTAATTCCACAGCTTTGGCATAGAGCGAAGCTGCCTCAGTCTTTTTCCCCTGTTCCGTCAGCGCCATCGCTTGGGCAAGAACCGGACGAAAATCGTTGGGGTTCTCTTTGCCGAGGTTCTGGAACAGGGTTAGCGCCTCAGCGTAGCGTTTTTGAGCCATATAGACATCGCCGAGGAGGAGTTGTACCGCCGTGACATCCACGCTCCCCGGCTGTACTTTATTGGCGGCCTCTGCTCCCTTGAGGGTCTCTTCAATCAAACCAATAGCCGCTTGAGGACGATTTTCCTTCAGGTACAGATCTACCAGCCCCCGCAGGGCATTGAGATTCCCCGGCGATTTGGCAAGAACCCCCTGAAAGGTCTGAGCAGCCCCCTCGCGATCGCCCGTTTGTTGTTGCGCTTGCCCTAGGAGAATCGCATAGTCTGGTTGTTCAGGTCGCTGTTCCGCCAACCGTCGCAGTGGGTCAATGACGCTGGCAATTTCCCCTTTGCCCAGTCGAATGAGTTGCAGCCGCGTCAGCACCAAGCCTTCCAGTGCCGTGGCATTGTTGGGTTCACGCTCTAGCACCAGTTGATAACCCTTTTCTTGGGCTTGGAGTTCTGCGATTTTGTCTCCCGCCAGGGGACTGGCCACAGGGCTAGGGGTGGCTTGAGGGGCTGTAAAGGCACTGGTGAGCAGGGGCATCACAGAAATGGCGATGAAGGGAATCATCCCCAACGCCAACACTAAAAGGGTGATCCATTTCTTGCGCATTCTGCCTCCTACCCAATGTTTCCCGTGCCAGTACGATTCTAACCTAGGGGATCAGGGGAATCGTTGCCAATTTTTAGGTAGGGGATTCTTCCCTTTGTTAAAATTTGAGCAATTCCTCGGAGAGCTGCTATGAGCGAATTAACGCCAGAAACCATTAATTGCGCAGAGGCCTGTGTCAACGGCTGTGTCCTGGGCGATCGCTGTCCCAATCGCGAGTACATTGCTGCCGCCACTAAGTTCATGAATGACACCCCCCTCGATAAAATTCTACAAATTGCCGCGGATAGCTATCCCAAACGGCTTCTAGCCTCGATTGAGCGCGATCGCCAGCGAGCAGCAAACTTACCCCAAGAATAACCGGGCGTGCCTAATGTCTCGTCTGCGGGCATTGCAGGGGTACCTACTGCTGCGGCTTTTACTAGCGCCGCTGATGCTGTGGACAATCGTCACCGTCGTCTTTTTGCTCCTGCGAGCTACTCCCGGCGATGCCGTGGATGCGATTTTAGGCCCCCGTGCTCCGGTAGCTGTCAAGGAAGCTCTACGAGCGCAATTGGGCTTAGCTCAACCCCTGTGGCAGCAATACTTGAACTATTTGGGACAACTCCTGCGATTTGATTTAGGCACTTCCCTCACCAGTCAAGGGGAAGCAGTGACCAAGATTATTGCCCAGCATTTTCCCGCAACGGCAGAGTTAGGCCTCGCCAGTCTGGCGATCGCCTTTGGCTTGGGTGTGCTCATTGGGAGCTTGGCTGCGGTTAAGTCTGGCACGGTTTGGGATTTGGGGGGGCGTCTTTTTGGCATCATCACCTATGCGTTGCCTCTTTTTTGGCTGGGGATGCTCCTGCAACTCCTCTTTGCCGTAAATTTGCATTGGCTGCCCCTAGGTACCCGCTACCCCATGACGGAAACGCCGCCGCCCAGCGTTACCGGCCTGTACCTAGTTGATGCACTTCTCAACGGCAATCTCCACCAATGGGGAACCGCTTTTAGCCACTTGCTTCTACCAGCCCTCACCCTAGGAATTGTTCTCAGTGGTATCTTTGAGCGCATTGTGCGGGTAAATCTCAAGGAAACCCTCGCTGCCGATTATGTGGAAGCTGCCCGTGCCCGTGGGATTCCTGAGCATCGGATTCTCATTCACCATGCCCTCAAGAACGCTTTAATTCCAGTGATTACAGTTTTGGGTCTGACCCTTGCCAGCCTTTTGGGGGGCGCTGTGCTGACGGAAGTCACCTTTTCTTGGCCAGGGCTAGGTCAGCGACTCTACGAAGCCATTGCGCTGCGGGACTATCCAACCGTCCAGGGGATTGTCGTTTTCTTTGCCGTGATTGTGGTTGCCGCGAGTATTCTCATTGATTTCCTCAATGCTTGGATTGACCCTCGCATCCACTACTAAGGGGCAGCTAGGGAATAGAATAGGGAACGAAGCTTGTAATAAAACTTAACATTAGGAGGATATGCGTCATGGCTTTAGCCGTCGGCACGCCTGCACCTGCTTTTACCGCCAAAGACACCCATGGTAATACGGTTTCCCTGAGTGACTTCAAGGGCAAAACGGTAGTGCTCTATTTCTACCCCAAGGATGACACCCCCGGCTGCACTAAAGAAGCCTGTAGCTTCCGCGACCACTACACTGCCTATCAGGAGAAGGGTATTGTCGTTCTGGGCGTGAGCGCCGACGATGAAACCTCACACCAAAAATTCACCGAGAAATTCAATCTCCCCTTCCCCTTGCTCGCAGACGTAGATCGTTCCATTATCAAAGCCTACGATGTGGATGGCGGCGGCTACGCCAAGCGCGTCACCTATGTGATTGACGGCAACGGCATCATTTCCCATGTCTATACCAGCGTGAAAACCGATACCCACGCCACCGACATCTTGGCGGATCTCGGCTTATAGGTCTTGTAGGTCAGGCTAAAAAATCCCGATTTAGTTGAGGCGGCAGGAGACGTTCCGGCTGCCTTTTTCTCAATTGAGCGGAGAGAGAGGGATTCGAACCCTCGGTGGCATCACTGCCACACTCGATTTCAAGTCGAGCGCATTCGACCACTCTGCCATCTCTCCATGGTTTATTTTACCCTTTCACGCCGTAAAGCCCCGCCATGAATGGCGGGAATATAAGACCCATCTTGCATGCATGCGCAAGATGACATGTACTGGCTTGTATGGCAATACTCACCAAGTCGTTCAAGCTGCCGTTTCTTCGGCTGAGCCGGTCGAAGGCGGAGATGTTCAAGCGGCTTCAGAACAGCGAAAGGCAAACAAATCCGACGCAGGAACAAACCGCAACTACTAGCCCTTCCACCAGCTTGAGACGTTCTTTCGGTACAAGGCGATGGCGGCGGGCGTCAACGTGGATGTCGTGCGTTTGCACTATACATCCAAAGCCTGCCAGCGCTGTACGCGCTGAACGAGAGAAAGAAACATCCCTTAGAATCTAAGTTCTAGCTTTGAGAGGAAGATTCGCTGGGACTAGTTTCATCGCTGACATTGTTAGTTTCATTATTGGCATCCCTGATTTCACCGGAAACATTAGTGTCAGCAGTTTCTTCGTCGGGATAGAACACAAGTTCTAGTCGAACGGTTCCCCTATGCCAACCTGTTTTATCAAGCATCATTACTCTTGCTACAGCGCCTTCCAAGAGTGGTGGAATCGCATCAGGATTGCGATAAATAAACCATAGAAATTCTGCTGGATAAACAGCGCTACTATTGAGCATTTCACGAATGGCTTTTGACCTTCTACATTCGTCGGGAAGAAAACGAATGACTTCTTCGCGGTCAAGAAGACGGCCTTTTGTATTCATAAGTATTGGTACAGTTTCTACTAAATTCATGCTTATTATAGCCCATGGCCTACTGCCTGTAAATTCTGCTCAAAATTAGGTCTCCGACTTTGCCCGTGGTGACAATTTGGCGATCGCGCCCAAACAAGGCACAACCTACTTGTAATGACCGTCCCAGGGGAGCGGCACAATGGGTATGGATATAGGCAATAGCTCGTTCCTCAATGCGGTTGGCAATGTGGCGGAGAATTTGGGATAAGGTCTGGGGAGCCAACGTTTCTAAAGACTTGAGGGCAGCTTCAATGGTGGGTGCTTGCCATATCTGGTGCAGAATATTTTGATGCAAACCTGCAAGAGCACAAAAGGCAGTGAGGATCTCTTGGCGAGCGTCAGCAATGTGGTGATGTGTGTGAAAAATGCCCCCCGCCAATTTAATAAGTTTGCCGTGGTAGCCCAACAGGAGTAGCTGCTGAACATGGTGTTGCGCTGCTGCCACCAGCATCGGGCCTAGCCAATTGGCAGTTTTTACACAGAGGGAAGGGGGGATTTGGAGCTGTTGTGCCACCTGAAGACCGTTCTCGCCAATACAGAAGACCAAGGTAGGGGATTGACCGGCCTTTTGCCTGAGGTCTTCTCGGTAGTGCTCCAGTTGCTCAGGGGCAGTCAGAGGTTGCGCGAGGGCAGTTGTGCCCAACAGCGAGAGTCCCTCAACAATGCCAAAAGCTGCATTTGAGGTGCGCTCTGCTAAGTCGCGTCCCTGAGGCAGAACAATGGTGACGGCGATCGCCCGCTCCTTGGGACAGTAGAGCAAGAGGTTAGTGGTCAACAGCAACCGCGCATAGCGGTAGATAGCCGCCTCGCCGGTGGTGCGATCGCGCCCCACGCCAAAACCACCGTCAATGTGAATTTGGGGGGAAGTGGCGGGGTCTTGCCAGCGCACCCAAGCCCAGATTGGAGTATGCCGCGTCAGATCAAGGGGATCGCTGGGTTCGCTGTAGGTAATTGCCAAAGCCTGTTGGGAATCTAAGGGCGCCCCTTGGGCAATGGTAAAAGTTTCACAGCGGTTGGGGCGCAGCAGGGCAAGGGTCACCTCTTGAGGGCAGGTGCCTTCGGTGAGGCATCGCAGGGCAGCCACTGCCGCCGCCGTCGCAAAAACGGGTAGGGTGTAACCCATTCTAAGTGGTCAACTGTGCCAAACTGGTGCGAGCTGCTTCAGCAACCGCTGCGGCCGAATCCGTGGCCAATTGTTCCAGAAGCGGGCAAGCTTCAGGGGTGCCAATTTGACCGAGGGCGATCGCCAGCCGATGGCGGACTTGCCAATCGGGATACTCGACAAACGGCCGCAGATGCTCAATGCTTGCGGGTTGTTTCAATTCCCCCAAAGAACCAATCGCTGCCAGTTTCACCAATTCTTGGGGACTATTGAGGGCCTCCGTGAGTAGCCCAACTGCCGCTGGGTTCCCCAGTGCACCCAAGGCCGCAATGATACTAAATTGCAATAGCCAGTCATTTGTACTGTGGTAGGCCGTTTCTAGATCTTCAAGGGCAAAGGGAACCCGTAGGGCAGCCATGGCATCTGCTGCTGCGGCGCGGACATCGGTTTCGCTGTCGTGGAGCAGGCGATCGCGCAACAGCTCATGGGCTTGGTGAAGGTCAACGTGCCCTAGGCTGGCAATTTGACTCACCGCAGCGTAGCGGACACGGGCATTCTCATCTTGGCTCAGGGGTTGGATGAGGGCAAAGGCCACTTCAGGGGGCAATGTGCGCAGTTGATTAATTCCCCGCAGGCGATTGCTCACCTCCGCCGAAGCGAGAAGTTCCTGAATTGCCGCTGCATCCACGCCGAGATCCTCCACTTGGTTCCCTTGATCCTACTGGGTTACGTCCCCTACAGAAAAGGGCAGAGCGATCGCGGCTGCAATTCCCTGCCCTCACCTTAGGAGTTGCTGCGGGGTTGTGCCCTCTAGGCTTGTTTTTCAGCCTCCGCAATTTGCAACATTGTCTTCAGAACCGAGTCGGGGTTGAGGCTAATGGAGTCAATCCCCTGCGCCACCAAGAATTGGGCAAACTCAGGATAGTCACTGGGGGCTTGACCACAGATGCCGATTTTGCGCCCCTTGGCCTTCGCCGTTTGAATGGCTTGTGCCACCATCCGCTTCACTGCCTCATTGCGTTCATCAAATAGATGCGCCACCAAGGCCGAATCGCGATCCAACCCCAGCGTGAGTTGCGTCAAGTCGTTGGAGCCGATGGAAAAGCCATCAAAGACTTCGGCAAAGGCATCTGCAAGCACCACGTTACTCGGCAGTTCACACATCACATAGACTTGGAGACCATTTTCCCCCTGCTTCAGCCCATGTTTGGCCATCTCCGCCAGCACCCGCCGCCCTTCCTCTGGGGTGCGACAGAAGGGAATCATTAGAATCACATTCGTCAGCCCCATCTCATCGCGCACCTTCTTCATGGCGCGGCATTCCAAGGCAAAGCCTTCGGCATAGTTGGGGTCGTAGTACCGAGACGCCCCCCGCCAGCCAATCATGGGGTTTTCTTCATGGGGTTCAAACTGGCGACCACCCAACAGGTTGGCGTACTCGTTGCTCTTGAAGTCGGACATGCGCACCACCACGGGCTTGGGATAGAAGGCGGCTGCAATTGTCCCAATTCCCTGGGCGAGCTTATCCACAAAGTATTCTGCCTTGTCGGTGTACTGCTGGGTCAGTTCAGCGATTTTTAGCTTTGCAGCCTCATCCGTCAGCTCATCGTAGTGCAGCAGGGCTAAAGGATGGGCTTGAATGTGATTGGCAATGATAAACTCCATACGTGCCAACCCCACCCCATCATTGGGAATGGCTGCCAAGCTAAAGGCCTCCTCGGGGTTGCCTACATTCATCAGGATTTGGGTGCGGGTACGCGGCAGATTTTCTAGAGCCACTTCCTCCACATGGAAGGGCAGCAATCCCTGATAGACATGCCCTTCTTCTCCCTCGGCACAGGAAACGGTGACCTCAACCCCATTGGGAATTGTTACCGTGGCATCGCCACAGCCGACAATGGCGGGAATCCCCAACTCACGGGCAATAATTGCCGCATGACAGGTGCGTCCCCCCTGATCGGTGACAATGGCACTGGCTTTTTTCATAATTGGCTCCCAGTCAGGATCCGTGCGGTGGGTTACCAACACCTCTCCCGCTTGGAACTGATCGATATTGCTGACATTGAGGATGACGCGGGCACGACCTTGGCCAACCATTTCGCCCACAGCGCGACCTGTGGCAAGGAGCGGTCCTTTTTCCTCCAGATGGTAGGTATGCAGGACGTTCGTTGCTTTTTGGGATTGGACGGTCTCAGGGCGTGCTTGGACAATGAAGAGTTCCCCACTGATGCCATCTTTTGCCCACTCGATGTCCATGGGGGTATAGGTGCCCCGCAGGGCAGAATAGTGCTCCTCAATGAGACAGGCCCAGCGACCAAGGGTGAGAATTTCTTCGTCCGTGAGGGCAAATTGTTTCCGCAGCGTCTCAGGCACGGGTTCATTGCGGGTGAGCTTTGTCCCGCCAAGGTCATAGACCATGCGGATTTCTTTGGTACCAAGGGCCTTTTTCAGGATGGGTTTGTAGCCCGCCTTCAACGTTGGCTTAAAGACCAGATATTCATCGGGGTTAACCGCCCCTTGAACAACGTTTTCACCCAGACCATAGGCGGCGGTAATCAGGGCAGCGTCCTTGAAGCCAGTTTCTGTGTCAATGGAGAACATGACGCCAGAGCAGGCCAAGTCGGAGCGCACCATTTTTTGTACCCCCACCGACAGGGCCACACTGAAGTGGTCAAAGCCCTTGATTTGGCGGTAGGAGATTGCGCGGTCTGTAAAGAGCGAGGCAAAACAGCGATGACAGGCATCGAGAACGCCCTTGAGGCCATGGACATTCAGGTAGGTTTCCTGCTGACCGGCAAAGCTGGCGTCAGGGAGATCCTCAGCGGTGGCACTGGAGCGAACCGCCACGTCTGTATTGGGGCCGTAGCGATCGCACATTTTTTGGTAAGCGGCCGCAATGGCATCCGTCAATTCTGGGGGAAAGGGCGTATGCAAAATCAGGGAGCGGATTGCCTGACCGACGCGGTGGAGTTCTGTGACATCCTCAACATCAAGGCCTTCAAGAAGCCGCCGCAATTGGGCTTCCAGATTGCCCGCTTGGATAAAGTAACGGTAGGCATAGGCCGTTGTTGCAAAACCGTCGGGGACATTAATACCTTTGGGAGTCAGTTGTTGGAGCATTTCCCCTAAGGAAGAGTTTTTACCCCCCACCAAGGGTAGATCTTTGCAGCTTAAGGAATGAAGTTCTAAAACAAATGCTGTTTCTCGATCGGTTATTTCACGGGTTGGTCTTGGGATTGATTGAGTCATTGTTATACTCCTAAACCTTACGTTTTTTTGATTCACTGGCTGCTTGCTGTGCCCTTAAAGAGGAAACAGCCGGGTTTGAGCCGCTAAAGCTTTGAATGTTTTTGGCTCCCTTTGCTATCTTGAATCCGTCAATCACCTAAGTGCGCGCGACTCCCAAGTCACAACTGTCCGTTGACAACCACAGATTACCCCCTTTGCAAGACACTGGGTCAAGCACGCACTCCATTGCCAACAGACACTTAAGAGGCAACCTTTACAGAGGTCATTCTCTGCACGGTGGTTCAATCAAGATTGCCCTACCTCTCCATTCTGAAACAGAAAAATTGGCTTTGTTTGTTGCTTAATAATCCCTTAAATTCATTCCTTAAATTCATTAGGATTCTAGATCGCGATGGGTAAAGGGCTTGGCATTAGCTCCGCTATAGGTTGCAACAATGTGGCCATTCCCCACCAGTTGATATTTGTAGGTCACTAATCCCTCTAACCCCACGGGCCCTCGCGGTGGCAACTTGTGGGTACTAATGCCAACTTCCGCGCCAAAGCCATAGCGGAATCCATCGGCAAAGCGGGTGGAGCAGTTGTGAAAGACGCCAGCGGCATCCACTTCTTGGAGAAAACGGGCGGCGGCGGCGGCATCCTCGGTCACAATGGCTTCCGTGTGTCCCGATCCATAGGTGGCAATGTGCTCCAATGCGGCATCGAGATCGGGAACAATCCTAATAGAAAGGATGAGATCACAGTATTCCGTGGCCCAGTCGGCGTCCGTGGCAGGGGTCATGGGCACCAATTCGCGGGCAAGAGTGTCTCCCCGCAGTTCAACACCGGCATTTTGGAGAGCTGCCGCCACTTTGGGTAGAAACTCTGTGGCAATTCCTTGGTGCACCAGCAGGGTCTCAATGGCATTGCAAGCAGCGGGGTACTGGGTTTTGGCGTCGAGGGTAATGGCGATCGCCTTCTCAATATCGGCAGCCACATCCACATAGAGGTGACACAGGCCATCGGCATGACCGAGCACAGGAATGCGGGTGTTGTTTTGGATATAGCGCACAAACTCATTGGAGCCACGCGGAATGATGAGATCCACCCATTGATCCAGACCCAACAGTTCAACCACTTCAGCGCGATCGGTGAGGAGGGCGATCGCCCCCGCGGGCACCGCCGATTTCTCCAGCCCCCTGTGAATAGCCTGCATAATTGCTTGGCAGGAGCAACGAGCCTCCTGTCCCCCCTTGAGAATGGCGCCGTTCCCCGATTTGATGGCCAAAGAAGCAATCTGCACCACTGCGTCGGGGCGCGCCTCAAAGATCACCCCCAGTACCCCTAAGGGGCAGGTGACCCGACTCAAAATTAAGCCGGTGTCCAATTCGCGATGGAGTTGGCGCTGCCCAAGGGGATCGGGGAGGGCTGCCACTTGACGCATCCCGGCGATCGCTGCTGCCAATTTACTGGGACTGAGTTCTAAGCGGGCATAGAGGGAAGGGTTGAGGTCATTGGCCTTGGCTTGCTCACAATCAGTTGCATTGGCTGCCAAAATCTCCTCCCTGGCGTCCTCAAGGGCACAGGCCACCTGTTCTAGCGCCTCATTGCGGGCAGAAGCACTCAGGGTGGCCAACACACGCGCCTGCGCATGAACTTCCTTGACCCGTTGCACAAGGGGAGACTCTGTCATAGGGGCTGTAATTCCAAAGACCGATAAAAACCTATTTAAGAGCAATCCTACGCCAAATTGTGCCGCACTTGTGGTAGGTTAACGGCAATTACGTTGCTCGCAGAATTGGCCAAAGACAGGTTCAGGAGGATCATGCGAATTCTATTTGTGGCTGCCGAGGCGGCACCGCTTGCGAAGGTGGGGGGCATGGGAGATGTGGTTGGCTCCCTGCCCAAAGTGTTACGCCGCATGGGGCATGATGTGCGCATTTTTTTGCCCTACTACGGCTTTTTGCCCGATAAGGTAGAGATTCCCAAGGAGCCCATCTGGATTGGCCATGCCATGTTTCAGACATTCCATGTCTATGAAACCGTCTTGCCGGGGTCGGATGTTCCCCTTTACCTTTTTGGCCATCCCTGCTTTAATCCCCGCCGCATCTACTATGGCGAAGATGAGGACTGGCGGTTCACTTTCTTTGCCAATGGGGCAGCAGAATTTGCTTGGAACTACTGGAAGCCCCAGATTATCCATTGCCACGATTGGCACACGGGGATGATCCCCGTCTGGATGCACCAAGACCCCGACATTACCACGGTGTTCACAATCCACAACTTGGCCTATCAGGGGCCTTGGCGGTGGCGTCTCGAGCAAATCACTTGGTGTCCGTGGTACATGCAGGGGCACAACACAATGGCGGCGGCACTGCAATATGCCGATCGCGTCAATACTGTTTCGCCCACCTACGCCGAACAAATTAAAACGCCCGAATATGGTGAGAAACTGGAGGGGCTGTTGTCGTTCATTAGTGGCAAGCTCTCGGGGATTCTCAACGGCATTGATACAGAGGTTTTTGATCCCAGTACCGATCGCGCCCTTGCCCAAAATTACACCGTGGATACCCTAGAGCGACGCAAGGCTAACAAAATTGCCCTGCAAGAGGAACTGGGACTAGAGGTGAACTCCGGTGCTTTCTTAGTGGGGATGGTTACCCGCTTGGTGGAGCAAAAGGGTCTAGACCTACTGATTCAGGTTTTGGATCGTTTTTTGGCTTACACCGATAGCCAGTTTGTGCTTTTGGGGACGGGCGATCGCTACTATGAAACCCAGATGTGGCAAATTGCCTCGCGGTTTCCGGGGCGCTGTAGTGTGCAGTTGCTCTACAGTGATGTGCTGTCACGGCGGATTTATGGGGGTGCCGATGCCTTCGCTATGCCGAGTCGGTTTGAACCCTGTGGTATTTCCCAAATGATTGCCCTGCGCTACGGCTGTGTGCCGATTGTACGCCGCACAGGGGGTCTGGTGGATACGGTCTCTCACCACGACCCAGAGAAACAGACGGGAACGGGCTACTGTTTTGATCGCTATGAACCCCTTGACTTCTATACCTGTCTGGTGCGGGCTTGGGAAGGCTATCGCTACAAACGGGAGTGGCACGCCCTTCAGCAGCGGGGTATGCGTGAGGACTTTAGCTGGACAAAATCAGCACTGGCCTATAATGCCCTCTATAACTCCATCTATGGGTTGCCGCCGGATGCAATGCCCAACCCTCATCCAACATTGGTACCGGCGATGGCCTAATAATGACCTCCTGATCATGAGGATCATGGCTGCGTAGGGTGTGGTTATTATTGCCTACGAGTACGTTGATCCCCTCTGGCGGGCGGTTGAAGATTAACCCCTAGGTACTGCCTGTCCACAGCTACGATACTGGCTGTAGCGGTTAAGTGGCCTCGGCTAAACGGTGGTGGAAGTGAGCGATCGCCCGCTTAACGAAGATCAACTGCTCCTCCTTGGAGTGAACTAGAAGGCCAAGGGCAGCCCAACTGCGCCCCTATAAACTGGCGGGAGAACGAGCGCAAGTTGAGACACAGCAGGCACAATCGCCCCCTTGGAATCTCTTGCAACTGGCAGTTACCTTGGGTCAGCCCCAATTCCAGTACCGGCTAGCGGCGGAGGAACGGTTCTATCTACGGGAGTTTTGCGTGCCATAGAGGTCACGAGCCGTTGCCCCAGGCTTAGTCTGTCCATCTGCAATTGATTGGGAAATCACCTATTGGCAATGCCCCTTAAGCACTTCCGGCATTCTCTGGGCAAAATTAGCCCTCGCAGCCGTTGCAGCACATCACTGCCGAAATGGGAACACTAGTTTATAGATTAAATCAAAATTAAATTAAAATAAATAAATAAAAACATCAATAAGAAATCACAGGTGTAAGGGGTTATGACGATTGAACTCAGCGATCGCCAAAAGAAAATTCTTGGCGCCACAATTAACCATTACATTGCCACGGCCGAACCCGTCGGCTCAAAGGCGATCGCCACGGAGTACAACCTGAACGTGAGTCCGGCCACAGTGCGCAATACCATGCTGCTCCTTGAAAAAAGCGGCCTGCTTTACCAGCCCCACACTTCCGCCGGACGGGTACCCTCCGATTCTGGCTACCGCGTTTATGTGGATGAATTGATCCAGCCTATTCCCGATGTGGCTCGCAAAGCCGAAAGTCTCTTGAGTGAGCGCCTCACTTCGGGACAGCAACGCCTTGAGGTCATTTTGCGCCAGGCGGCACAGTTGTTGTCGGACCTTAGTGGCTACATTACGCTAATTACACTCCCCAATCGCTTGGAGCGGCAGATTCGGGTAATTCAACTGGTGTCCTTAGAGCCGCAGCAGGTGATGGTCATCCTTGTTCTTGATACCTACGAAACCCAGTCGGCACTGATCCAATTGGATCAAGGGGAAGAAGACCCTGAGCTGCGGGAGCGCACCCTACAGGTATTGACAAACTTTCTCAATCACCAGTTACAGGGGCGATCGCTGGTGGAACTCAGCACCATTGACTGGCAAAAACTGGATTTAGAATTTCAGGCCTACAGTCAGCAGCTTCAGACCTTGCTACAACAATTGAGCGATCGCTATAGCCAGCAGGGGACTTCCTTTGTCATCACCGGCCTTGCTGATCTCCTCCAGCAGCCGGAATTTTCCCAAGTGGAGCAGGTGCAAATGCTGCTGCATCTTCTCGAAGACCAACAGGATCAACTGGCTCCTCTCATCAGTGCTGATAGCCAAGCCCCCTCGCAAGTGCAAATCCGCATTGGCAGTGAAAATGCCCTAGCGCCGATGCAGTCCTGTACATTGGTCTATTCCTGCTATTGCTATGGCAACTCCCCTGTGGGCAGTGTCGGTATTTTAGGGCCGACGCGGATGCCCTATGCCCGCATTATTCCGCTGGTGGCCACCGCCGCAGATTACCTGACAGAGCAAGTGAGTCGCCGCAGGTAGGGAAATCAAAACAGGAGACAAGCTCTGTGCACTTAACGGTTGGCTTTATCATGCAGAATAAACTATTGGGCTTCCCCAGTTGGAGATATTGCAATGCCTACACCCGCCCTGCTGGTTCTCGCCGATGGTTCAGTCTTTCGCGGTTTTTCCTTTGGAGCACCGGGGACAGCCATTGGCGAAGTGGTCTTTAATACGGGCATGACGGGTTATCAAGAAGTGCTCACTGACCCGAGCTATTGTGGTCAAATTGTGACATTCACTTACCCTGAGTTGGGCAATACGGGAATCACCCCTGAAGATGATGAATCCGATCGCCCCCAAGTGCGCGGTGCCGTCGCTCGTAATGTCTGTGATATTCCCAGTAACTGGCGATCCCAACAATCCTTGCCCGATTACCTCAAAGCCCATCGTATTCCCGCTATTTATGGAATTGACACCCGTGCTCTTACTCGCAAAATTCGCACCGCCGGTGCCATGAATGGCGGCATTTCCACTGAAATTCTTGATCCTGTTGAACTGCTGCAAAAAGTCCTTGCCGCTCCCAGCATGCAGGGGCAAAATCTAACCAAGGTGGTGACTACTCGCACCCCCTATGAATGGACAGAACCCACACCGCCCGCTTGGGAATTTCGTCCCCAAACCGCCACCGAAGAGCCACCCTTGACGGTGGTGGCCATTGACTTTGGCGTGAAGCGCAACATTCTTCGTCGCTTGGCCAGCTATGGCTGCCGTGTGATTGTCGTGCCGGCGGATACGCCAGCGGAAACAATTCTCAGCTATGACCCCGACGGCATTTTCCTCTCCAATGGCCCCGGTGATCCGGCGGCGGTGCAAGAGGGTATTGAAACAGTGCGCAAATTACTGGCCGCGCAGCGTCCTATGTTTGGCATTTGTCTGGGGCATCAGTTGTTGGGTCTCTCCCTAGGGGCGGAGACTTTTAAGCTCAAGTTTGGTCACCGGGGGTTGAACCAGCCCGCTGGCCTGACACAGGAAGTGGAAATTACCAGCCAAAACCACGGCTTTGCCATCACCGAAGAATCCCTTGCCCAAACTCCCGTTGAGATTACCCACTTTAACCTCAATGACCACACCGTTGCCGGTCTGAAGCACCAAACATTGCCGATTTTTTCGGTGCAGTATCACCCTGAAGCCAGTCCAGGCCCCCACGATGCTGATTATCTCTTTGGCGAGTTTGTGGCGCAAATGCGTGCCTATCGTCAACAACACCCCCGCAGCCAATGAAAGGGCGATCGCTCACCCCCTACTTTTTTCTTGCCCCTGCCCTAGGGTTGCTGACACTGACGGTCTTTTGGCCGGCGCTACAGGCCTTTTTCCTCAGTTTCAGCCGCTATGAAACCGATCTACTGACTCCGCCCGTATGGGTGGGAGGGGGCAATTTTGTGCAGTTGTGGCGCGATGGCGTCTTCTGGAAAACGTTGGCCAACACTTTCCTCTATCTGGTTGTTGTGGTGCCGATTCTGGCGATCGCCCCTCTGCTGCTGGCAATTTTGGTCAATCAACCCCTGCGGGGCATCCACTGGTTTCGGGCAGCTTATTACAGTCCGGTGATTGTCTCCATGGTCGTGGCGGGGATTGCTTGGCGCTGGCTCTATGCCCCCAATGGTCTGCTGAACCAACTGGTGCAGGGTCTGCATCTGCGGGATAGCCCAATCCCTTGGCTGACGAGTCCCCACCTCGCCCTCTTTAGTGTCATGGCCGTCACCGTCTGGAAAGGCTTGGGCTACTACATGGTGATTTATTTGGCAGGATTGCAGGGGATTAGTCGTGAACTCTACGAAGCAGCCGCACTGGATGGCAGTGAGGGATGGCAACAACATTGGGATATTACATTGCCCTTGATGCGCCCCTACATTTTCTTAGTGAGCATTCTCTCGGCCATCTCTGCCACTAAGGTCTTTGAAGAGGTCTATGTAATGACCCAAGGGGGGCCACTCAATAGCTCCAAGACTATTGTTTATTACATCTACGAGAATGCCTTTCAGCGTTTGGAAATTAACTACGCTTGCACGATGGGACTGGTTTTATTCCTGTTTATTCTGGGGTTGTCCCTTTTGAATCTCAAGTTTGGCCGCCAAGTGGAAATGCCCCTTAGTTGAGCACCTGCATGCGTTGAATTAGCCACTGATCTCCGCGCCGAATCAAGGTGTAAATGACGCGGTAGGGATCGCTGTAGGAAATGTCATTGCGCAGTGCCCCCTGTTCATAGAAACGGGCATCCTCGTGAATCTCCGCTACGACCTCTGCGCGATCGCTCCCTTGGGGACGTATTGCCTTCACTTCTAGGGTCTTCAGGGTATAGACCCAATGGCTGCCCTCGGACTTCAATCCCTGTGCCCGCGATCGCCAGCGGCTCAGCTCTGGCTCCGCCAAAATCGTTGCCAGTTTGTCCATTTCAAACCCCGTCCCAAGGGCTTGGGCTTTAATTTGCTGCCAGGTACGAAGGCGATCGCGCGCCATCTCAGGTGTTAACGTTGTCGCCAATGTCGTTGGTGGTGGTGTAGGCGTTGCCACAGATGTAGGCGTGGGTCTCAGCGGTGGCAGTGGAGAGGGGGGAGCTTCAGGAGTGGAGGTTGGCCAATAGACCTTTGCTAAGGCTCCTAATCCCACAAGCACAACTCCTACCCCTGCCCAAAACCACCTCCGGTGTTTTTTGCGCTGACTCCTTGGAATGCCGCACCGTTTATGGGGACGGCGTTGGGGTGCCACTGAGCCGGTGACGGTGGAAGAAGAGGTAGAAGGCGATGCAGAAACCCCTTGACCCAGCTCGGTGTGATACTCCAAAGGCAAGGTTTCTGCTGTAAAGGAAACGGGAGGCGGCACAGCCACTGCTGGTTTGATCACGTCAGAACGTATCCCAGTGCCGGTGTTAGGTGACTCAGCAGCAAGGGAGTCGTCACTCAGCGCTTCTAAGTAGGTTTGGATATTGGGGTCGCCAAAGTAAGCATCCAAGGCCACGGGTGTTTCCCCCAAGTCCCGAAAGGCAGGGTAAATTTCCTCCCGTAGCCATTGCTCTGTGTAGTAGTAGAGTCCCGGCAGCAGATCGCTGGAGTCACCGGAATAACTGCGGATAAGGGCTAAACTCTGCTGATCTTGGGATTTGTCCAACGCTGCCAATGCCGCAGCAGGTTGTCCCAGTAGGAGTAAACAACTGGCCAGTTCAAGGTAGATGTCTTGATTGGGCAGCAGCCGCTCTAGTAAATCCCTAGCGCGGCGAATATAGCTGGGTTGAAGTTCCTGCATCCCCCGCGCCACCAGTGCATGGACTGCAAGGTAGGTCGCCACTGCCGAGGGACGCCGTGATTCCCGTTCAAAGAGTTCCTGTTGCTCTGCTACGGTGAGATGGCTGCGCAGTTGCAGAATAAATTTCAGAAAATCCTCAACCCCTAGGCCAGAGTGATCCTCATGGCGCCCTTCAATACCCCCGCGATCGCTGAGCATCTGCCGCAGTAATAGAATACCCCGCTGCCGATTGACACTATCGGATAAAGGCAGGGCCAGTAGCTCGAGAATGCGATAGGGACGCAGCCGATTGAGTTCCGTCTGCAACTGCTCTTGGAGTTCAGGAAAGAGGGTTGCCCGCTGTAGCACTCCCAGACCGGCTTCTAGATGAGAGGCAGCTGCTTCGTAGGACTGCCGCTGCCATTCTTCGCGTCCCAATTCCAGATAGGCTAAAGCCACAGTCAGGGTAATGTCGGCAACAGTGGCTGAGGGAATGTAGGGATGGCTGAGATCTAGGGGGCCTCTTTTAAGAAACTGTTCCCCCAGTTTGACCACTTCAGAGTAGTTGCCCAGTTCATAGAGGAGTAGGAGCGCCCCTGAGAATTGCTGATCCCTAATTTCAAGCTGGGGAGCTGTGGCATCGGCCTCCAACTGGGCAATCAAATCATCGGAATCAATGACACGGCAGTGGCGATCGTAGGTGTGGCGCTGCTCCGGCTCTCGCAAAACCGCATAGGCTTGCTCGATGAGTTCACGGCGGGCGGCAACAGTGGCGGGAGAGTGCTGATGGCTGGGGAGTTGCAACAACCGCTCTTGAAATGCCTGTTCAATCTGCTCCGGTGTTGCCTGAATCGGCACACCCAGCACTTGGTAATAGTCGAGGGGAATGCGCACCTGAACCCAAACCTCTATGGATAAACCTGTTCATCAACGACAATGCTTTGTCTTTTCAACCAGAACAGGGAACCACCGCCAACCATTCCTTTGTCTTAGGCATGACCCTGCATAGTCTTCCTAAAGAAAAGGAAGCATCAAGCGTTCTAAGGTATCACAATTTTTGCCCATAGTCGGCGTTTGAGGCTGTATTCAGCTTGTTCTTAACCCCGTACTTTTGCCGTAAAGCCAGAGGCCTTAAATTGCTCTAGTTGTAAAGGTGTTGGTTGGTTGTAGGGCACACTAATGCGAATCTCAAAATCGCTAATCCCCGGTGGGATCACGTCAATTGTGCCGACCCGTGTGCGGTTTTGCAATACTGGATTGCCATTGGCATCGTAGATACGGCCAAAGACATCGGCATCCACCACCGTTTTGCCGGATTTATTCTCTGCTTTGCCGGTAATTAGGTAGCAGTTGGCCTTGAGGGTCGTTCCCCCTGAGGTCACTGAACCCTCGCCAATTTCCGGTGGACATTCATGGTAACTCAGGTCAAAAAGCCGCACCGGAATGGTGGCGATCGCCGGCAGCGTTGCGATACTTGACCAGCATAGGATACTCAAAAGCAAACCCACGACGCCGCGACGCAGATACCGCACAAACCAATTTGCACTCATGGTCATCGCTCAGCACGCAAGTACGTCCCCATTATCCCACAGTCATTAGAATCCATAGATCTACAGTGCCCAGTAACAGCGTCAAAACGGCCAAAATAGTGTACATCCAAGGCTGAGCAAGGGGCTTAATCATGTCTGTGGGTAATCCCGTATGGGCTTCAATGGCACGCATCATTTGGGCAAAGCCTGCAACCCGCATGGGGAGAAGGTATCTCTGACCCCCAGAAGTTACAAGGTAATACACCAAGCCCCCTTGGCTGGTGCTGCGGGGCTGTAGTCCTTGAATCTCTGACCAAGTCAGTTGCCACTGCCGCCGCAGAAAAGGCGGAACCCAGCGGGGATAGGTGATCCGAATTCCTTGGGCGTCGAGTTCCACCCGCTGACTCAGGGCACCCCAGAGCAAAAGACCCCCACAGGCGATCGCCCCCCATAGGAACCAGGGTGAAACAGGGGCAGCCGTCTGCACTGCCAAAAAGGGTAGAGGAAGGGTGAGTGCCCCATAGAGAGCCATCAGTGTTCCAGAAATCAGCGGCGAGGTTTTGAAGCGCAGGGGTTCACTCATGGTCGTTGCCTAGTTACTGCCTAAAGGATTGATCATCGTCCATCAATAGAATAACCAAGTGGCAAAGGCATATTTAGTACCCTGCACCACGGGCAAGGCGGCATGGGGATGGGTGTAGTAGGCAGGGCAGGAAAGACCACCACATCCCCCGTCCGTGGCGTGACCTTTACCCCTTGGCGATCGAAATAGGTTTCTCCCCCCTGAAAATCCTCATTGAGATAGCCCACCAGACTCACATCCCGCGTCGGGATACCTTGCGCCAGCTCCATTTGCCGACTGGCCAGCAGGAGGTTGTCCACATGGCGGCGATAGCCCTCGCCGACTCGATAGCGCAGGATCGAAAAGTTCTCAATTGCAGGAAAGCGAATCCCATAGTGCTGGTAGAGGACGATTTGAATCGTTTGTGTGGCTTGGAGAAGGATCTGCCGCATCGTGGCCTGTCGGGGGTCTTGGGGGTCAAAGCGCAGGACGCCGCCGCCGCGCACTGAGTGATCAACCGTCCCCATGAGAATTTGCGCCTCCTCAAACCCCACCTTCTCAGCCGTAGCAATCACCTGCTGACACTGCTGTGCCGGAATCAAACGCTGAAAAAGGAGAATCTCACCCCCCAAGTCAAGAATTTGTAATGGCGTAGCACTCATAGAGCAAAGATTGTTGCTCTCTCTACTGTAGGTCTAGGGGAGGCGCAGTTGCACGGGGACTTCACTTTGAACCCTGCCACTGACAATCACCTCTTGGCGATCCAGCCACCCTTTTGCCCGCTGTCCCTGAACTTGAATGCGGGGATTGCTCTGGCGGTAAAAGACGCCGCCCTGGGCTTCCACTTCCTGTTGGGGAATCCGCCAAACCAGTTGAGCGGTGCGCAGATGGGCATTAGGGCGCTGGATTTCCACTTGACCGCTGGCTTCCACCCGTTCTTGGGGAATCCACCAATTGAGTCGCTGGGCGCGCAGTTGCGCCTGCTGGGGTTGACTATTAATCTGGGCATTGTCAAAAATGGCGCGGTTTTCAGCAATCAGGAGAACACCGCGGTTGGCTTGGCCTTGAATGCCTTGGCTGGGGTATTGTACCCGCAGGGGGCGATCGCTCACCAACTGCTGCTGCGGAATCCGCCAGCGCACCATTTCCCCCTCAACCCGCAGGGCAGGGTTGGGAAGTTGCACCTGTACTCCCCCTTCTAGGGTGACCACTTGATCGCTAATTGACCAGATTACCCTTTGGGCTTGGAGCCGTTGCCCTTGGCGATCGCCCCCTACACCCACGACCGTAACCCCTCCTTGACCCATGCCCCCGGCCAACAGCCGATTGGGCTGCTGCTGCCACACCAGACTCTCCGTATGCAGCCGCAAATCCTTAGCGTCTTGGGCCGGCGAGGTCACCTGAACCCTCTTGAGGGCACGCAGTTCTTGACGTTGATTATCCGCTTCCAGGCGCTGGGCGGTAACGCTGACTTGGGGATAGCGGGCTTGCAGGTTTTTCTGGGCAATGAGTACCCCGCGATTCCCCTGCCAGACAAATTGATCGGCAATAATCGTCCCCTTTTGCCGCAAATCGGTGACCGTGGTGCGGCCTTCGATCCAAAGTTGACCCTCCCGCTCGCGTACATTCACCGCCTTGGCCTGCACCTTATAGGCGGGCTTACCCTCTGCTTTTAGCTCACCGCTAAGGTTTTGAATCTGTAACTGCCGGCGATCGGCATCGCGATAGCGTGCTTCCGCCGCTTGCAGTAACCAGAGGAGTTCACCCCTTGCATTGGTTTGCCGCAGTGTTAAATTTTGCAGCTTTACCTCACCTGTGACTTCTGGTTCTGGTGATGGCTCCTCACCCACCCATTGATCTACCCAGCCGCAGCCTGTCAAGGCCAGCAAAAGGCACAGGAGGAGGGCAGTTCTAGGCAGAGGCATTGTGATCTAGATTCTCTAGAGTCTTTGCTGAATCATCCGCAGCAGTGGCCTCTTTCCTTTCGGAGGTCTCTTGTTCCCAGTGAGGGGTAACAATGGGGGGTGGCGTTAAGCTACCGCTGGCGGGGCGGTAGGTGTAAGTAGAGCGGGGCGCTTTTTGGATTTCTTCACGGATGCTTTCAAGATCAATGTAGCGATCGGCAACGTTAATCAGGCTATCGCTAGTCATCGATCGCAAGCTCACCACCTCCACCCGTGCCCCTCGGTAACTGACGGCATCCACTGCATAGGCCAAATCTCCATCCCCACTGACCAAGATGGCGGTGTCATAGCAGCCCACCAGCGCCATCATATCCACGGCAATTTCCACATCCAGGTTCGCCTTTTTTGAGCCATCGGGCAGTTGGACGAGTTCCTTGGAGACCACGCGGTAGCCGTTGCGGCGCATCCACAGCAGAAACCCCTGCTGTTTTTCATTGGTGGGGTCAACACCGGTGTAAAAGAAGGAACGAAAGAGCCGAGAGCCTTGGGTCAAGTGGCAGAGGAGTTTTGAATAGTCAATTTCAATGCCCAGTTGCAGTGCTGCGTAGAAGAGGTTGGAGCCATCAATAAAGATGGCAACGCGCCCGCGATTTTGTAGCACCTGTTCTGGGGTGTAAATGACTGAAGACGAAGAGGTAACCATGTAGAAATCATCTCAAAAAAAGTGTGTTATCGAAATACAAAGTCATACCTCTAGCGTATCGCGCGTCAAGGAGAATCGGTGACGGTTGGGGGGACGGGAAGCTTTTGGAAAATTGGCTCTGGATTGGCCAAAGGCTGCAGGGCAGGGAGAACACCCCACCGAGCCTGGCGATCGCCCAAAAGGTCTGGGGCAACAACGGCTGCGTTAAGTTCAATAGTATAGCCCAACTGCCGATAGATTGCCTCACTCAGTTGGGGGATAATCGGCGCTAGCACATAGGCCACAAGGCGCACCGACTCCAGTACAGAGTAAAGAATTTCAGCAACAGCTTCGGTTTCTCCCGCCTTGTAGCGTTTCCACGGTGCCTCCTCATCGAGGAACTTATTGCCTGCCCGCGCTAAGGTCAGGGCCTGTTGGCACACCTCATGGAAGGCCAGTTGCCGATAGCTTTGAGCATAGATTTGGCTAAGGTGCTCTGCCAGTTGCCGCAGCGGCTGCTCTTGAGGAATGGCAGTTCCTTGGACATTGGGCACTTGTCCCCCTGTGTATTTCCAGGCCATTTTCAGGGTGCGATTGAGCAAATTCCCCAAATCATTGGCCAGATCCGCATTGAGAATATTGACAAAGCGGGTCTCACTAAAGTCCCCATCGCGGCCAAACTCCACCTCTTTCATAAAGTAGTAGCGCACTGCATCGGCACCATACTGCGCTACCAAAGCAAAGGGATCAAGGGTATTCCCCAGACTTTTGCCCATTTTCTGACCATCCTTGGTAAGAAAGCCATGGACAAAGATCTGCTCTGGTAGGGGCAAGCCCGCTGACATTAACATGGCCGGCCAAGAAATTGCATGGAAGCGCAGAATATCCTTACCGATAATGTGAAGGTTAATCGGCCACCACCGCCTGAGGGCATTGGCCAAGGTAGGCTCTTCATCGGGTTCTAGAAGCGCCGTGACATAGCCCAAGAGGGCATCAAACCAGACGTAGAGGGTCTGTTCTGGATCTATGGGTACGGGAAACCCCCAAGCCAAGTTTACCCGCGAAATGGAAAAGTCCTGAAGCCCCCGCTCAATAAAACTCAGTACCTCATTGCGGCGACTGGGGGGCTGGACAAAGTCGGGATGGGTTGCGTAGTAATCTAGGAGAGCCTGCTGGTACTTCGAGAGGCGGAAGAAATAGTTGCGCTCATCTCGCCATTCCACTGTCCGATTCACATGGATTGGGCAGCGCTTGCCCTCCAGCAACTCCCGCTCGTCTTTGAATTCCTCGCACTCAACACAGTACCACCCCTGCTGCTGCCCGAGGTAGATGTCGCCGCTGTCCCACACCCGCTGAAAAAACTCGCTGACAATGGCTTGATGTCGCGGACTGGTGGTGCGGCTAAAGACATCGTAGCGGATATTGAGTTGTTGCCAGAGGGATTGAAACCCAGCGGCAATCTCGTCGCAGTGGGCTTGGGGACTCACCCCCCGCTGTTGAGCGGTGCGTTCAATTTTCTGGCCATGCTCATCGGTACCAGTAATGAACCGCACTTGGTAGCCCTGCAAACGGTAAAAGCGAGCCAGTACATCGGCAGCAATGGTGGTGTAGGCACTGCCAATGTGGGGAAGGGCATTGACGTAGTACAGGGGGGTGGTCAGTGAAAAGTGCGGTGACAAGCGACAATTCTCCCTACGGGGTCAAACAAAGGGCGTTATTTATCGTTATTTATCTATAGTGCCATCGCCGACGGCCTGCAGGCGATCGCCCACCGCCAAATCCACCCAAGGACTGAAGGGGCCTTCCTGTTCCCTGCCGTTGGCCGCTAAGTCACTGTGGCACAGGTACAGGCGATCGCTCACCCGTGAGCACAGATCCACCAGTAAATGCTCCAGACGTTCTGACTCCAATTGCCATACCCGTGCACTGGGACTTGCTGCCCCCCGCCGCAAAAAGAGGGGTGCCTGCCAGAGACATTGCAAGCCACCATCCTGCCAACGCGGACTCCCCGCATCCAGCCAAAAATGCCAGCGATGGGCCAGTCGGGCACTGCGATATTGAAATGTTGTTGCTAGTAAGACCCCTTGGGGTTGCCACAGGAGTGGGGCCGGATTCGCTGTCACGGTGCCCTGCCGCAGTAGGGAGATCCATTCCCGGAGTCGCTCAGCGATTGGCGTGGCTCGGTATTCCGCCAGGTGGTCATAAACTTGCCAGTAGGTAGCTATGCTCTCTAGGAGGGATCGCAAAGGGGCTAGTTCACTGGCCGTTAGGTTCTGGGGCCGGATGTAGCGTTGGATCGCCGCCTCAAGCACATAGGCCGGAAATTGCCGGCCATCAAGACCACCTAACCAATTGCAGAACTGGTTATAGGCTTCGGTGGCGCGATAGCCAAAGCGATCCCAATGACCATAGCAGGTGGTCGGCAGCAGTTTGGGTTGTCGGGGATCGGGTTGAAAGCAGTAGTTAGCCAATAGGCCGGCGCGCACGGGATCAATGTCGCGCGGCTGAAAAATCGTCAGCATTTCCGCAACGGCAGTTGCCTCTAGGCCAACCCCAATGTCCTCATAGACAAAACTTAGGAGAGTTAAAAGGGCACGCACCAAGGGAGATTGAATCAGTGGCCGTTGTTCATTCCAGATGACAAGGGGAATGCCGCGCTTTTTTAGCTCAGTGCTGAGGACATAGCGGGCAACGCTATCTAAACCGGGGGCAAGGATGGCAATCTCTGTTGGCTGTATAATTCCCCTGTGAATAGCTCCGGCAATTGTCTCAACAACCTCCTGTAACAGCTGCATCCGCGAGGTGGTCTGGATGGCCTCAATTGTTGTCGGCAATGTGGATTGGGGGGTTTTGAGCAGTTCCTGAATTGAAGACCGGAGATCGGCCGTGTCAAAAATTGTGTTTCTGCAGGCGGGCAGATCAATTACCTTAGCCTGTTGTTTCAGGCCCAGGAAGGCATCGGGATCGGCACCGAGACCCAGACGCACCGCACCGATGGGTTGATGGGTCAGGACAATCTTGATCCCCTGCTGGTTGAAGTGTTCGATCAAATCTGCCATCACCGCTGGATAGTTATGGGTATTGTCAGCAAAAAGACACTGAAACCGTTGTTTTAAGGAGGCTTGGTATTGCGGATGGTTGAGAAGAACATGGCCAAATAGGGCAGCGGTGATGCCGTAGGTGAGCAGACTATGTTCAGTACACCAAGCTTGCCATTGGTCTAAGGCACTCGCGATCGCCTCCACCGTTTCTGAGGGAAGGTCAAGCTGATGATCTCTCATCAATTGGGGCAAGTCATCAAGGCGGAGGCGGGCAAAGGCAGCCAATTGAAAAATATCCAGCAGGTGCCGGGTGGCGCGATTGCGATTCTCACTGAGGGGGGCAAGGGTGCTCTTCTCTAGCCAGGGCTGCCACAGCCGCTGTGCCCAGAGCAATTCCGTTTCCGGCTTAAGATGCACAGGGAGACGGGAAGCAACGGCCTGAGCTTGAACCAGCAACGGCCAAAAAAGTTCCACCTCATCCTGCATGAACCCCAAGGGGGTGGCAATGTAGGGTGTATAGCCACTGCCCAACTGCCGTTCAATTTCCTTCTGAATTGCTTGGCGGCCTTCTACTGTATCCGTCAAAAAAAGAAGCGATTCCTGCCCTAGGGTCAACGCGGCGGGTGTGCCTTGGGCTTGCTCAATCCACTGGCCAAAACGTTGAACCAATGCATAGGTTTTGCCGCTGCGACTACCGCCGCTGATCCACTGCAACACTGCCGGCTAAGTCCGCAAAGTCAATTTGCTACGATGCTATCTATCCTATCGGTTTATTTGCTTCTGCGGTAGCCGTTGAGAATAACTGCAATGTCCGGCAATCCCTTTATTCGCCTCAGAGACTGGATCAAGCGAGCACAACAGTGGTATCTCACAACTCCCAACCGCGCCCTGCAGGAAGCCTACGAAGCTGCGCTGAAAATCCGAGAAATTGAAATAGAGCACTTTGACGGTCAACCCATTAGCCCCCTCAATTTGCCCGTGGGAGAAGTTTCCAGCTATTTCGAGATAGAGCTGAAGCGACTCCTGAAAACCATTCGCCTGCGGATGGCAGAGTTCCGCGCCAGTCGGCAAATTTTGCCCCTTGTGCCCCCCCAGCGTTTGCCCACTCCCCCGGCTGACAGGGTTAGCACTGCCGTGGAGACCTATTCGGTGACCACCCCAGTAACCAGCGCCACTGAGGAACCCAGCGTCTATGAAAAGCTGCGCGTCATTGATGCCACCCTCAACCGCTATAAACGGCAGCGAGAAAAGGAACTCAATGCCCTTGCCCGTCCTAGTCTCAGTCGTCAAGACCCTCAACAACGCCAGCAGGCGGCAGCCCTAGATAAAATCGAAGAAAATTCTCTATATTTATCAGAATATATTAGTGATGACCTCACCAATGATTCCAAGCTTGACAGTAGCAGCTTTATTCCTCGCTCTATTTTGCGCACCGCCGATCGCTTTCGCCGTGAGCTAAACTCTGATGAAACCACTGAAGCTGAGGTCCTTCGTGATTTTCGCACCTCTAAACTGCGCACCCGTCTTGCCGTTCGCTTCATGCTGCTGCTGGTGATTCTGCCCCTGTTGACGCAGCAAATTTCCAAAGCACTGATTGTTAGTCCTCTGGTAAACCACTTTAAGGCGGTGGGTCAGATTGAACGCATCATTAACTCTCAACTGGAGGACAATATTCTGGATGAACTGGCTCGCTTTGAAAACAAAATTCGCTTTGAAAGTCTGGTGAGCAATGTGCCGGTTTCTGCAGAGGAAATCCAAGCCCGCATCCGCGAAAAGGCGATTGAGCTATCCACAGAATACCAAAAGGAACTGATTGAACCGCTGAAAAATATCCTCTCCGATACGCTGGGATTTGCCGTCTTTTTGACGCTGGTCTTTACGGGTCAACGACAATTGGCGATTGTCAAAGCTTTCTTGGATGAGGTTGTCTATGGCCTTAGCGATAGTGCTAAAGCCTTTATCATCATTCTATTCACCGATGTGTTTGTGGGATTCCACTCCCCCCATGGTTGGGAAGTGCTGGTTAACAATGCCCTAGAGCACTTTGGATTTCCCCGCAATGAGGATTTTATCAATATGTTTATTGCCACGTTTCCGGTGATGTTGGATACGGTGTTTAAGTATTGGATTTTCCGTTATCTCAACCAGATTTCCCCATCGGCAGTGGCTACTTACAAGAATATGAACGAATAGTTAGGCATGGTGGACGGGTTGCAGAATGGGACAAATGGTGTCCGCTGAGGGGTAAGGGGGCGATCGCCAGCCCGATAGGAGACCTTGCAATTCCTGCTGCAGAAGGTGCAACTGCTGAATTTGTGCCTCAATGGCAGCCAACTTCTCCTCTAGCTTTTCCTTGATGTGGTCACAGGGAACTTCCCCGCGATCGTACACCTCAAGACAGGCTTTGATGTCGCTGAGGCTCAGGCCAAGGGACTGGGCACGTTTAATGAAACTGAGGCGGGCAAAGACATCCTTGCCAAAGAGACGATACCCACCGCTTGTGCGGCCCACTGTGCGCAACAGTCCCAATTCCGCGTAGTAGCGAATGGTCTTAACGGGGAGACCACTGCCGTGGGCAACGGTACCAATCAAATAGGCGGCTGCATGCATGGGCGTTCTTCCAAGGGTAGGACAAAACGTTGGTGAGAGAGGGGCGCCCCCTAATCTCAATTTTCTGCCCCCACGACCCCGATCGCCCCTTTCGGAAATTCAACCCTTTGCGTTATGATAAAAAACTACGCGGATGTGGCGGAATTGGTATACGCGCACGTTTGAGGGGCGTGTGGCTTTGCCTTGCGAGTTCGAGTCTCGCCATCCGCATCTTCTCTATGGGTGAATGTGAACTTGGAAATCCAAGCCGCAAGGGGAATAATGGTAGGGTCGCTGAGGAGCAAGCTCACCATTGGCGGCACTTTGACGATAAAGTTAAGTCAAGGAGGGCAAGGGGCACAACAATCAGGAAGCCCAGCAGAATTTTTGCCTGTGTTGTTATGGATCGATACCCTTGAGCGACTCATCAATTGACTGTCTCCACCTCTCGGGAATTCGCTACTACGGCTATACGGGCGCCCTACCGGAGGAACAAATTCTCGGCCAGTGGTTTGAGATTGATATTAAGCTCTGGTTTGATATGGCACAAGCGGCGGCCGGCGATCGCCTTGAGGATACCCTTGACTATCGCCCCCTGTTGCAGGCGATTGAGCAGCTCATGCAGCGGGAGCGCTTTCAGCTCCTTGAGACCCTCGCAGCAGCGATTATGAACCTTTGCCTTGCCCCCCCTCAAGTGCAACGGGCAGCGGTACGCGTCACAAAAGTTGCCCCGCCGGTGCCCAACTTTACGGGTCAAATTAGTGTTGAAATGGTACGCTCCCATGCCAAATCGCCTTAGCCAGTGCCAAAGTCTTTACCTGCGCAAGCATGCCGAAAACCCCATTGACTGGTGGCCGTGGTGTGATGAAGCCCTTGCCAAAGCCGCTGCCGAGGATCGGGTGATTTTTCTCTCGATTGGCTATTCCAGTTGCCACTGGTGCACCGTTATGGAGGGGGAAGCCTTTTCCGATCCAGAAATTGCCGCCTATCTCAACACCTATTTCCTGCCAATTAAGGTGGATCGCGAGGAGCGACCCGATATTGACAGCCTCTACATGCAGGCGTTGCAACTGATGACGGGTCAGGGGGGCTGGCCGCTGAATATCTTCCTCACCCCTCAGGATCGCCGTCCCTTTTATGGCGGCACTTACTTTCCTGTGCAACCGCGCTATGGCCGGCCGGGCTTTTTGCAAGTGTTGCAGGCGGTGCGTCGCTTCTATGACCAAGAAAAGGAGAAGCTGGCTGCCCAACAGGCTACCCTCTGGCAATATCTTGCTGCCTCCCCTGAGAGGGGAGAGACCATCCTCCTGACAGAAGACCTCCTAAGGGCGGGGATTCGCCAAGTCACGCCGATTTTGCGCGATCGCCCCCAAGGCACCTGCTTCCCCATGATGCCCTATGCCCAAATGCTTCTCCAAGGGTTGGCTCTGAGTCCCAATCCTCCCGAACTGTTGCACCTGTGTCGGCTGCGGGGACACAACCTCCTGCGGGGGGGCATCTATGACCATGTGGGGGGTGGCTGGCATCGCTACACCGTCGATCCGCAGTGGACGGTGCCCCACTTTGAGAAAATGCTCTACGACAATGGCCAAATTGTGACCTATCTGGCACGGCTGTGGCAACAGGGCGATCGCTCCCCCCAGATTCCCAGGGCAATTGCCCAAACAATTCAATGGCTAGACCGGGAAATGACCGCTCCCGAAGGCTACTTCTACGCGGCTCAAGATGCCGATAGCTTTGTTAGTGCCCATGATTCTGAACCCGAGGAGGGCGCCTTTTACTGCTGGCAGTATGGGGAGCTAGAGCAGATCTTAAGCCAGACCGAATTGGCACAATTGCAAGCCCACTTTGAAATTTCGCCCCAAGGCAACTTCGAGGGCAAAATTGTGCTCAAGCAAGTGCGCCCCCCTGAACAGCCTGAGACTCTAGAACCGATTCTGCGGAAACTTTTTGCCCGCCGCTATGGTGCCGATACACCTATGGATCAGCCCTTTCCTGTGGCCACCGATAATGCAACCGCTAAGGGGCGGGCTTGGCCGGGACGGATTCCACCGGTTACCGATACCAAAATGATTCTGGCCTGGAATAGCCTGATGATTACCGGCCTCGCCACAGCCGCCCAAGTCTGGAGAGCACAGGCCTACTGGAAACGAGCGGCTAAAGCAGCTCAATGGCTCCACGAGCATCAATATCAGCAGAACAAACTTTACCGCCTGAACTATGGCGGCACCGTCACTGAGGTGGCACAGGCCGAGGACTATGCCTACTGGATCCAAGCCCTTCTTGCCCTGCATCAGGCCAGTTTAGCGGTGGGGGAAGCGGCGCAGCCGTGGTTAGAGTTGGCCTGTCGGTATCAAGCCCTTTTTGATCAGGAGCTAGGAGCCGCGGATGGAGGCTATTACAATGCCCCAGAGCGAGCCGACTTGATTCTGCGCCAGCGGGAAGGTTTGGATAATGCCACGCCTTCTGCCAATGGGGTGGCGATCGCCAACTTGGTGCAACTCTTCTTGCTCACAGAGAATCCCACTTATCTGGAACAGGCAGAAAAGGGACTGCGTTTCTTTGGCCAGTTGATGAAGGAGTCTCCCCAGAGTTGTCCGAGCCTTCTGGCGGCGTTGCAGTGGTATTTGCAGCCGGTGTGTGTGCAAACGCGCTCTGATCAGGTGGTACCCCTCTTGGAGCGTTACTTGCCAACAGCGGTTCTCAAAGTTCGGGATAACCTTGAGCCTGTTGCCCTTGTCTGTGAAGGCTTGCGCTGCCGCGAACCGGCACTGACCCCTGCCCAACTGCAGCAACAACTGGATAGTCTCTTTCCCTTAGTGACCTATGGCTGAAGCGTTGCGTCGTACCCCCCTCTATCCCCTGCATCAAGGCGCACGGTTTACCCCCTTTGGCGAGTGGGAAATGCCTCTCCACTACAGCAGTATTTTGCAGGAACACCAAGCGGTGCGGCAGCGGGTGGGGATGTTTGATATTTCCCACATGGGGAAGTTCCTCCTGCGAGATCCTAGGGCGATCGCGGCATTGCAAGAACGGGTGCCCACGGATTTGAGTCGTTTGCAACCCGGCCAAGCCAAATATACTGTCCTTCTCAACGAAGGCGGGGGTATTGTGGATGATGTTATTTTCTATATTGGCGATGGGGAGGTACGCTGTATTGGGAATGCGGCCACCACTGCCAAGGACTGGGCATGGTTTCAGAAGTATTTACCCGCCGGTATTGATTTTATTGATGAGTCCACAACACAGGTGCTGATTGCCCTTCAAGGCCCTGCGGCGACAGCAACCCTAACACCCCTGTGCGATCGCTCTTTAGGGGAGATTAAGGCCTATCGCCATGCTCAGGTGAATCTATTGGGACAGCCCGCTTGGATTGCCCGCACCGGCTACACGGGTGAAGATGGTTGGGAAATTCTTGCAACGCCGGAATTGGGGCAACAGTTGTGGCAAACCCTGCTGGCAGCCGGTGTTACTCCCTGTGGCTTGGGGGCGCGGGATACCCTGCGCTTGGAGGCGGCCATGCTCCTCTACGGCCAAGACATGGATGAGCAAACCACGCCCCTTGAAGCGGGTCTCGATTGGTTGATTGATTGGCAAAAGCCCGATTTTGTAGGTCGTGCTGCCCTCTTAGTGCAAAAGGAGCAGGGGATTGAGCGGCAGTTGGTGGGTCTAGAACTCGTCGGCAAAGGCATTGCTCGCCATGGCTATCTAATCTACGCAGGCACACAGGCCGTCGGGGAAGTCACCAGTGGCACCCTATCTCCCACCTTGGGGAAGGCGATCGCCCTCGGCTATGTCTTTCCAGAGTTTGCCCACACGGGTCGTGAACTAGAAGTACAGGTGCGCGATCGCCGCGTGCCAGCAGTGGTGGTTCCTCGCCCCTTTTATCGTCGCCCTCGCTAACGAATGCCATTCCGCTAAAATTTGATTCATCAGTGATAAAAGCAACGAATGCTGGAAACTTGCCCTCGCTGTTCTGCCCGTCTAGGAAAGCCACTGTCCTCCGGTCGCCAAGTGTGTAGTGTGTGCGGTTGGAGTACCGTGGTCATTGAGCGATCGCCCCCACCGCCACCCACGGGATTGCCCCTGCTTTTGAATCAGATTAGGCGGTTGCTCAAGCGTTTTTTCCAGTATCTAGGGGTGCAACTGCAACTCCTGTGGCGATCGCTCACCTCTCGCCTCCAGCAGCACCAACCCCGCCGCAACCTCTGGGAAAGCCTCGTCACCAAGCTCAAACACCTTGAGGAAAAAATTCCCACCGGTGATCCCGGCAAGGAGTGGCTCACTCCGGAAGAGGCCTTTCGACTCTTGGGCGGAAATCCAGACAACCCCAACTCCAAGGTGAGTACCCTCGATGGCAAACGGCGGATTGGTTTCTCGGCCTTTCGGCGACTGGTGAATACCGCAGAATATGCGGATTTTGGCTTTCAATACTCTAGCGATCGCCACCTGAAAAATTTACCCTATTTGCGCCGTCTGCCTCGCCAACCCTAGGGCGATCGCAGGCCGAGAATGATCTGCCACTCTGATTCAGTAACCGGTTGTACCGAAAGACGGCAGCCTTTTTGCAATAGCAGCATCCCCTCTAGGCCG
Source organism: uncultured Thermosynechococcus sp. (assembly GCF_937958135.1). Taxonomy (NCBI): domain Bacteria; kingdom Bacillati; phylum Cyanobacteriota; class Cyanophyceae; order Acaryochloridales; family Thermosynechococcaceae; genus Thermosynechococcus; species uncultured Thermosynechococcus sp. The sequence continues at coordinate 61,664 of NZ_CALGOG010000070.1, forward strand.
GGCGTTTGCCGCAGTTCTGGAAGGGTGATGGGAGGCAAAAAGTCACGGCGGTACTGAATATCCACCATAAACCAGCGGGGATTCTCAGGGGTACTTTGGGGGTCGTAGTAGCGGCTGTCGGGATTCCAAGCAAAGTGATCGGGATAGGCAGGCTTAACAATTTCGGCAATGCCCATGATTGCCGGCGGGTTGGCATTACTGTGATAAAAGAGCACGCGATCGCCCACCTGCATTTGATCGCGGATAAAGTTGCGTGCTTGGTAGTTGCGTACACCTTCCCAACAGGTGGTTTGTTGTGGAGCTGCCTTCAAATCCTGCCAAGAAAAAACACTTGGCTCCGACTTCAATAGCCAAATGCCTGTCATCCAAGACTCCGCAATGGTTGGTTTAGAGGTCTGCTGTACCCAAACTACAGCGTAGCAAATCCGCCACCGTGGCACAGTAGGGGGTTAGCCCCAGAGCTTGAGGATTGAGCACCGTCTCATAGGTGAAGTTGCGATAGTTTAAGCAAAAATAATCCCACGGCGACATTTGCACTCGAAATACTCGCACAAAGAAGTTAATCACCGGCAGTGTCAAGGGGACTTGTACATAAATTGGCAGCTTTACCGCAGCGCATAACTGTGCCAACATCTCATTGACAGTAATTGGCGGGTTACCCAGAGCCACACGGCGCGGTACTGGATACTCAGGATGCTGCAATAGGTAGAGAACCACTTGGGCAATATCGCGGGCATGGATAAAGTGAAAACTGGCCTCTGCTCGGAAAAAGCGAGCTAACCACAACCACTTGAGGACATCACGCATCCCTTCCGTGATAAACGAGGGACGCTTCCCATCAGTCCCTCCCCCAAACACCATGGTCGGAAAGAGTTCAATCACGCGATCGCCCACGGGCAGTTGTTCAATGGCATGGAGACACTGATACTTCGAGCGAATGTAGTCTGTGCCCAAGGTGCCCGCCTCCGGCAGCGGTTCCATCTGATGATTGAGGATACTTGCCGTGGAAAAATAAAAGACCCGCTGGCAGCGTTGGGGATCGAGTTGCTTGAGCAGAGAGCAAGTTTGCTCGTAATTGATGGCAAAGACGTTCTTTCCTCCCCAAGCAGTTGCCGTCAGAATTGCGACATCGAGGGTTGGCAACAGTGGTTCCAAGGGCGTCAAATCCATCAAATCCCCTTGGATCACATTCACCCCAGATCGCCGGCGAGGCTCAATTTGCAGCCGGGCGGGGTTGCGCACCAACAAAAAGAGTTCGTGATCTGTTTGCTGGATCAGCGCCTCAGAGATGTACTGACCAATGCAACCACTGGCGCCCGTAATTAGGATGCGCATGGGGCAAGAGACTTCACCAGATCAAAGAGAAAACCCACATTCTCCTCAGGGGTTCCTTGAAGAACGCCGTGACCTAGGTTAAAAATATATTTGCCCTTGCGACCTGCCTCGATAATCGCGAGTGCCCGTTCCTTGAGCACCGGTTGGGGGGCAAAGAGCATGACCGGGTCTAAATTCCCCTGCAGACCGACACTGGCAGGAAACTGTTGGCGAATCGTGCCGATGTCCACTGTCCAATCAAGGCTGACAATATCCACCCCCGTTGCCGCCATGCGATCCACCACTGCAGCACTGCCATTGATATAGAGGATGATCGGCACATCGGGATAGACGGCTTTGACCTGTTGCACCACCTGCTTTTGGTAAGGGAAGGCAAACGCATCGTAGTCCTGACGGCTCAGTTGACCCGCCCACGAATCAAACAGTTGCACCACCTGAGCACCACAGTCAATTTGGTAGCACAGATAATCGGCAACAGCAGTGGCCAAATGGCTCAAGAACTTGTGGAGCAAGTCTGGCTCGCGATAGGCCATGGTTTTAATTTCGATGTAGTCCTTGGAACTTTTGCCCTCAATGGCATAGGCCGCAAGGGTCCAAGGGGCACCGGCAAATCCTAGGACGGTGGCGCGATCGCCCACTTCTTGGCGCAGTGTCGAAAGAATCGGACGAATAAAGGGACAGGCCGCTTCCGGTTCCAGGGGATGGAGTTGCTGCACCTGCTCAAGCGTACGGATGGGTGGGTCAATAATTGGCCCTTTACTCTCCACAATGTCAAAGGGAATCCCAACCCCCGGCAAGGGCGTGAGAATATCCGAAAAGAGAATTACCCCGTCTGGGGCGAAGGCACGAAAGGGTTGGAGCGAAATTTCAATGGCGAGTTCAGGAATTTCCGATCGCTGGCGAAACGAGGGATAGCGATCGCGCAGGTCACGATAGACCTTCATATAGCGCCCGGCTTGCCGCATCAACCAAATGGGCGGACGCTCAACGTTTTCACCACGGGCAGCACGTAGGAGTAAAGGGGTGGCCATCCTAAACTTGTAATTCCAACCGTTTTCCATGGCTCTGGTGCGCAGGCTCAGCAACCCCATTGGGTCGGGTCTTACCTACGGTTCCTAGAGCTTGACCCTACAATCATACCCTAGGGGGCGATCGCTCCCACATCTCAAAAGCGAATTCCTTTGCTTTACCCAGGGCGGGGCTGAAACTGGGCATCATTAGTCACGTCTTAACCCGGTGGCGATCTTGTTGCAGGAGTTGGTGACTTCTCCCACTTGATCAACGAGAGAGATTAGGATAAATCCGCAGCCGCCGATTCGGCTCTTCGCCAAAGCTACAGGAGGTTAACTGGTAATGCTCAACCAACTCGTGTTGCATCCGCCGAATGTTGGCCGATCGCGGTAATAGCTCTACCGCTTGCCCCTTGGGAATCACAATTTCCTCAACCGCCAGGCGTGCTTCCTCAAGGGCTTCCAGTTCATCATCGCTCCCTGTGGGACTAAAGAGGGAGAGATCTGCTGACTCTGCTGGGCTAGGGTCTTCAATACCAAGCAAATGCCGTAACCCCCGCACAATTTGTGCCATGCTGTTAGTTTTAATAGCATGTACGGGTAAATGATGAATATGGGCAAGATGCCGTAGCTTGCTTTCCCCTTTGAGATGGGAGCGCAGCGTCAAAATGACATCGGCTTGATCAATATCTTTGGTGACAACAATGGGTAGGTTGAGGGTGCGAATGGCCTGTTCCAGATGGTGGCGGCTCACGGCGTAGGGGAAAACATGCAAAGGCAGTTCTTCACCATTTGGCCCCACTGTGGGTGCATCCAAAGTTGCCTCCAGTAGTTGAGCAAAATTTGCCCGCAGGGGTTCTTTATGAGCCTCAACAACGGGCAGCATCTGGCCACTGTCACGCCAAGAGGGGCGCTGAGGCAGAGATTGCACCTCCGATCGCTGGGGGGGAGATTCGGGACGACTAATCACCACCGAGCCATCGGCAGCAACACCACGAATTTCAGGAGATGGCTGACGACCCCGCAGCAGGAGATCGACACTGGCAGCCACGTCAAGATGGACAACCCAGCGATCGCGCTCCAGCATTTCCACCGCTATTTGAAAGGTGGGCGGGGCTTTACGTTCAAGAACACTTTTTTGGGTACCGCGCCGCCGCGCTTCCTCGTCACCAAGAGTAACCGATTGAATGCCCCCTACCAAGTCTGCAAGGGTCGGGTTTTTGATCAAGTTCTCAATCTGATTGCCGTGGGCTGTGCCAATGAGTTGTACGCCTCGCTCAGCAATGGTGCGAGCCGCCAGCGCCTCTAGCTCTGTGCCAATTTCATCAATGATAATGACTTGGGGCATGTGGTTTTCCACCGCCTCAATCATCACCTGATGCTGAAGTTCTGGGCGTGCCACCTGCATGCGTCGCGCCTTACCAATGGCTGGATGGGGAATATCACCATCGCCGGCAATTTCATTGGAGGTGTCAATAATCACTACCCGCTTGTGTAGCTCATCGGCAAGAACGCGGGCAATTTCCCGCAGTGCCGTTGTTTTACCGACGCCAGGACGCCCTAATAGCAAGATGGACTGGCCACTTTCGACCAAGTCGCGAATCATGCCAATTGTGCCAAAGACCGCCCGACCTACGCGGCAAGTCAAGCCAATAATCGTTCCTTGACGATTGCGCAGGGCACTAATCCGGTGCAAGGTACGCTCAATCCCGGCTCGATTATCGCCGCTAAACTCGCCCACTCGATCCACGGCATATTGCAACATCTCACGGCTGACGGGAGTCTCGGCAAGGTATTGGGTGCTGTGGATAAACCGCGCTTCTGGTAAACGCCCCAAATCTAGGACAATTTCTAGCAGTTCTTCCCGCTGCGGGTGATCGGTGAGGGACTGGCCAAGGGGCGGCGGCAGGATGGCCAACAATTGATCGAGATCGTCAATCACTTGGCGTTGTCCAGCAGTCAATTCAACCATAGGGTACAGAGGGTAACGGGACAGATTTCAAAGGAGAGACAAGGGTTGCTGCTTCAGCAACAGCCGCTGCAAGGACGGCAGGCACAGTTTGCCATGGTTGGTCGGCGATCGCGTGGAAAGGGGCAAGGCGTTTGCGGGCATAACTACCATAGGCAACACCGGCAATTCCCTGTGGATCTAACAATCCCATTGCCCTGAGTTTAGCAACCGTATGGCCATTTGTGCCCCCCGCTAACTGCACAAATCCGGGTAAATTTGCCCCTAAAATTGCTTGACCAAACTGGATTGTGGCTCGCGTTGCCCCATCGCCAATATCGCCACTCATGGGACGACCATCCGCCTGCCAAATGAGGGCACACTCCAAGGGTTGAATCTGGCTATTGATCCAGCGCAAATAGTCAATGACTCCCTCCCCTTGGGGACAACTAATCGCCAGCACCTGTAAATACCGCACCCAAGGACGCACGCGCTGCCAAAGCTCGGCAAAAGCCCTATAGCGCCGGGGTTGGGTATGAATTTCAAGGGCTTGAATCGTGCCATCGGCAATCAAGGGAGTAATGTCCTCAAATACTGCGGGTTGTTCCGCAGTGGTAATCAAGTTCAAGGGGCAGAGGGGCAAACAGCGGCCACAGCCATAACAGCGATCGCGCAGCACCCCTTGTACCGAGGCATTGAACTGAATGGCCTGGGCAGGGCAGATACGTTCACAGGGGCGATCGCACCCCGGTGGGCAGCGATGCGGATCAAATGTCGCCTTACGAAAATGGGGATCAGCCCCATCATTAATACTCACCATTAGTAGGGGGCGAGTTGCACCAAGGCGTTCGGCAACGGTCAAAGCGTCATTGGCAGTGTAGATCACCGCCGGATCGGCGGCCACATCAATACAGTCAGCCCCTGCCAGCGTATAAGCCAATGTCAGATTGTAGATTTGGGCAACATCTTGGAAACTGGCACCGTTAATCAGTTTGAACCAACGATGTGCCCTTAAAGCCGCGAGGGGAGCAGCAAAATCAGCCATAGTTATATTTTATGTGTTTTCAGTCCGCCTCGTCGCGGCTCATCATTCGTTGTAGGGCTTGCAGACCTTTTTTAATCTGTCGAGAGACCGTGACCGCACTTAGCCCCAAAAGTTCAGCGGTTTCTTTTTGACTCAAATCGTGCAAAAAGACAAATTCCAGAATTTGACAGGTGCGAGCTTCCAGTTTTTGCAGGCACTGCTGCAAACGAATGCAATCCTCTTGGGCGAGTTGAAAACTTTGGTACCGCTGATCGGGGACAATTTCCCCAAGAGAAACAGTGTCTTCTTCGTCTTCAAAGGTAGGGGCATCTAGGCTCACCGGAGTGGTGTGATAGCCGGCAAATTTGGCCGCTTGCCATTCCTCCAGGGAGACATCGAGGGCCTGGGCAATTTCACTATCGGTGGGAGGGCGATGCAGTTGTTTGCTTAACTCCTGAATCACTCGTTTCCCTTGACTTTGCAATGTTTGCCAACGGCGAGGCACACGAATTTGGGGGCTTTTATCTCGCAGGTAGTGTTGAATTTCACCGCGAATGTAGGGAATAGCAAAAGAACTAAAAGCCACCCCCTTACTCGGGTCAAAGCGTTCAATGGCGTGAATAAGGCCAAAGGTGCCCACTTGCATGAGGTCGTCAAAACTTTCTTGGCTGCACTGTACCCAGCGGTGGGCTTCCCTGCGCACCAGTCCCATGTTTAACTCGACAAGGCGATTCCGCAATTCCGGTGCAGGGTTCTCTCGGTATGCCTGCAACAACGAGAGGGTGGAATTCTTTAGCTCACTATTGGCTCTCGTGCTGGGCATAGAACACACAGTTTTAATTCCCCCGCATTACCTAAGATAAATGCATCAGGTATTTCTGCCGCTATTGAATGAATAATTAAGCGTGTATAGGCTTTTTCTATGGATTCGCCTATTTTTGGGATTTCACATCTAGTATGGCAGGGCACCGATGATTTCTCTGTGATCTCGACCACAGGTTTGGTTAAATTTTGCTAAATGTTCTTCCCTCGGTTCACAGGCCACCAAGGGCGATCGCGCCCCACAGGGCGGCTCCTAGGCCAATCCGATACCAAATAAAGACCCAAGTGGAATGGCGCTGCAAAAATTGTAGCAGCCAAGCGATCGCCAAGTAGGAAAACACCATGCTGGAGAGGGTGGCAATCACCAAGGGAATCCAGAGTGTTCCCTCATCAAACACATCCTTGGCTTGCACAAGGGTGGCAATTGTCAGTGTGGGAATGCCCAAAAGAAAGGAAAAGCGAGCGGCCGCTTGCCGCTCTAGACCCAAAAACAAGGCGGTGGTTAAGGTGGAACCCGATCGCGAAGCCCCTGGCAAAAGGGCAATCATCTGCCCACAGCCCACCAAAAAGCCATCGAGAACCGTAATGTCTTGGTACGTGCGCTTGCGCGAACCCCATTTCTCCGCCAGTCCCAAAAGAAGGGCCATGGCGATCGCCATGGTGGCAATGATCTGAGGGCGATCCAGCGCTACTTTAGCCAATTTCAGAATGAATCCAGCCGCCAATGCGGGAATTGTACCCACACTGATCCCCACCAATAGCTTCCATTCCTCTTGCTGCCAATCCCGCTGTTGCCATGCCCGCCAAGCCCCTTGGAGAATTTGGCGAATGTCTTGCCAAAAGTAGCCAAAAACGGCAATCACACTCCCAAACTGCATTGCATCTAGGGCAGTTTTATGCCAAATACTCTTCCATCCCAACAGGTCACTAAAGAGAATCAGGTGAGCCGTGCTGCTAATGGGTAAAAACTCGGTAATGCCCTGCACCAAGCCGAGAATGACGGCCTGCAGCCAAAGAACAATCTCCATGTTTTTGCTTCAGCGTTGTAGCTTTACCATCTTGCCACGAGTCGGTGAGTAGGCTGTCCTCATCAAGATTTTGTAATAGATTGTAGAAACAGTCCTCTAAATGCAGCAGTACTGTTTTTTGCCGTTTTGCAGTTCTGGGCCTGTATGTCCGGTAGCTTAGAAGCCGTTGAGCGGGAAATTTTAGGGTTACAGGGGATGCTATTGGCCGGAGGGGCCGAGATGCGCCAGCTCTATGATCTCTATTTAGAGATGCTCGCCCCCATCGCCCGCCAGCAGTTGATTACGGTTACGTATCAGGTCTGTACCCAAGTCTTTCCAGAGCAATTTTTGAATCTTGAAGGCGCAGAGCGGCAGGAACTCCAGCATCAGATTGTTGAACTGGCCACAGCTTTGGAAGCTGCTATTTTGGAGTTACAGCCCCGTCGCCAAAAAGGCCTGATGCAAGAGGCGATGAATGGGGAAGAACCGTTAGAGGCAAACTCAGGCAAGGAACAGGAAACTCCCTCCCTAGGGGAGCAATTGAGCCACGTCCTCTACCAGAGTTCACTCAAGATTAATCATTTGTTACAACGGGCAGCTATCTTACCCCCTGCTCCGATTGCTGTCATTTTAGAGATTGCCAGTAAGGCCGAAAATCGTCCCTTGGGGCGAATTCCCCATTTGTTGACCGTGATGCTGGATGAGCAAAAGACAAAAGGAGAAGGAGAAGAGGAGCAAAACACGGCTGAGTCTCAAGGGGAATGGTCTGGTCACCAGCCGATGGCAGCTATTTACCTCCAACTGGAAGAATTGGAGTTTCAGCACCCACCCCTTGCCAAACAGCGCAGTCAAATTCGCCAACTAGAAGCTCGCTTGGCCAGCCTCCAGAAGCAACTCCATAAAAAACAACGGCAATATCTAGTGCTCAAAGCAAGTCGGGCATGGTGGCAAACTTGGAAAGCCAATGAAGCCCCAGACGCAGCCACAAGTGTCCCCGAGGAGGCAACGGATGGTGAGCACTAAGTAAGGAGGCCTACTATGTCTCTTGACTGGCCACGCCTACAACGCGCCCTTGCCATTGAAACGGAGCGGGGTTTTTGCAACCTTCAGGGCAATACCTATCGCTTCAATGAATATTTACATGAAGCTTTGACTCAAACACCGCTACAACAGTTGCCCCTGTCGGTGCGCGATCGCTGGCAGGAAACGGCAGCTGCCTACGCCCACTACAACGATCTATCCCCCAGCCAACGCCGGCATCTGGTGGTACAAACGCGCCAACTGCTCTACGATGTCCACCGCCAACTCACGAGTCCACCCCCGCGCTCCCCTTCCCTCAATCAGGCGCTCAAGACGGTGAAGGGGATTGGCGATCGCAGTGCAGCAAAACTGGAAAAACTAGGACTTTACACGGTTGCCGATCTTATTTACTATTTCCCCCGCGAGCACATTGACTATGCCCGCCAAGTGCCGATTGGCCAACTTCAAGCGGGGGAGACGGTGACGGTGGTGGGTAAAGTCCGCCGTTGCAACTGTTTTACCAGTCCCCGCAATGCCAAGCTGACCATCTTAGAAATTATCCTTCAGGACTCCAGTGGGCAAATTCGCCTCAGTCGCTTTTATGCCGGTGCTCGCTATGCTCAACGGGCGTGGCAAGAGCAGCAAAAACGTCTTTATGCGCCCCAGACAATCGTCGCCGCCTCTGGCCTTGTGAAACTGACCAAGTACGGCCTCACCCTTGAGGAGCCGCAGTTGGAAGTCCTCGATCGGGCCGGGGCAGAGATCGACTCCCTGACCATTGGCCGAATTGTGCCCGTCTATCCGCTCACGGAGGGCGTTTCCCCCGATGTCATCCGCCGGGCAGTGAATTGCATTTTGCCGTTGGTGCAGGGCTATCCTGATCCTTTACCGCAGAGTCTGCGCCAACGTCACCACCTCATTCCCCTCGACAGGGCGCTGCAATATATTCACTTTCCCCCCGATCAAAGAGAGCTGAGTCTAGCGCGGCGGCGGCTAGTTTTTGATGAATTTTTCTACCTACAACTGGGGTTACTCCAACGACGGCGACAGCAGCAGCAGCAGGCCGGCGCCCCCCTTAACCCCCAGGGCAAACTGATTGAGCAGTTTTACCAACGGTTGCCCTTTCAACTGACGGGGGCACAGCAGCGGGTGGTGGCGGAAATTTTGGCGGATTTGGAGCGCCCGATTCCCATGAATCGCCTTGTCCAAGGGGATGTGGGGTCAGGGAAAACCGTGGTGGCCGTAATTGCCCTATTGGCGGCAGTGCAGTCCGGGTATCAAGGGGCACTGATGGCCCCCACAGAGGTTCTGGCGGAGCAACACTATCGCAAGCTTTTGGAATGGCTCACCCCCCTCCATGTGCCGGTGGAACTGCTCACAGGCTCGACTCGCCTCGCTAAGCGCCGCCAGATTTTAAGTCAATTGGCAACGGGGGAACTCCCCGTGCTCGTGGGTACCCATGCCTTGATCCAAGAGGGAGTGACGTTTCAACGACTGGGGCTGGTGATCATTGATGAGCAGCATCGTTTTGGGGTGACCCAACGGGCAAAGCTGCAAGCTAAAGGACTCCTGCCCCATGTCTTAACCATGACCGCAACGCCAATTCCCCGTACCCTTGCGTTGACCCTCCATGGGGATCTCGATGTCAGTCAAATTGATGAATTGCCGCCGGGGCGCCGACCGATTCAAACTACCGTGTTGGCACGGGGCGATCGCCCCTATGCCTATGATTTAATTCGCCGTGAAGTGGCTCAGGGGCACCAAGCCTATATTGTGTTGCCCCTAGTGGAGGAATCGGAGAAAGTAGATCTCAAATCTGCAATTGCTGAGCACGAGCGATTACAAAGGGAGATTTTTCCCAATTTTCGAGTGGGGCTGCTCCACGGTCGTATGGCCGCCGGCGAAAAGGATGCCACGATTCAGGCCTTTGCTAAGGGGGAACTGGATATTCTTGTAACTACAACGGTGGTTGAGGTGGGGGTAGATGTCCCCAATGCCACGGTGATGCTCATTGAACATGCCGAACGCTTTGGCCTCTCCCAACTGCATCAACTGCGCGGGCGGGTGGGGCGGGGTGCTCAACAGTCCTATTGCCTACTGCTGAATAGTTCCCGCAATGAGGCTGCCAAGCAGCGGTTGAATGTGTTGGCGCAGTCCCAAGATGGCTTCTTTATCGCCGAGATGGATCTGCGGCTGCGCGGTCCGGGGGAGGTGCTGGGGACGCGGCAATCGGGGTTGCCAGACTTGGCCCTGGCCAGCCTCGTGGAGGATCAAGACTGCCTAGAGGCAGCGCGATCGGCAGCCAGTGAGCTGATTGCCCAGGATCCTCAGTTACAGAGCTATCCCCTGCTGCAGGCAGTTCTCCAACAACGGCGCGATCGCCTTCTGGAGGGCATGATGAACTAATACCCCGTCTTTGGGAGGGATATGTTAAATTTAGTTAAGAACCTGATAAAAAGCGCCGCCAATGAAAGTCTCTTGGAAAACTGTTCTCCTTTGGTCAATACCCGTACTGTTAGTGGGCGTTCTCCTCTGGCAGGGGGCGAGCAACCTAATGCTCTATCAAAGTCAGCCTCCCCTCAATACGGCGAGTACCCGCATGAGCTATGGGCGATTCCTCAACTATCTGGATGCAGGTCGGATTAGCAAAGTGGACCTTTTCGACAACGGTCGCACTGCCATTGTTGATGTCTCTGATCCGGAGTTGATTAACGGTCGCCCCCTGCGGGTACGGGTGGATATGCCAGGCACGGCTCCAGAAGTCATTAGTAAACTGCGGGAGCAGCACGTGGAAATTGATGTGCATCCGGCTCGCAATGATGGAGCCCTCTGGGGTCTTTTGGGGAACCTGCTCTTCCCTGTTTTACTTTTGGGGGGACTCTTCTTCCTCTTCCGCCGTTCCAGCAACGTGCCGGGAGGGCCGGGGCAAGCGATGAACTTTGGTAAATCCCGTGCCCGCTTCCAAATGGAGGCCAAAACGGGCGTTACCTTTGACGATGTGGCCGGTGTGGATGAAGCCAAGGAAGAACTGCAAGAGGTGGTCACTTTCCTGAAAAAGCCGGAGAAATTTACGGCGGTGGGTGCCCGTATTCCCAAAGGGGTGTTGTTGGTCGGGCCTCCTGGGACGGGTAAAACAATGCTAGCCAAGGCGATCGCTGGCGAGGCGGGAGTGCCCTTCTTCTCCATTTCAGGGTCAGAATTTGTGGAAATGTTTGTGGGGGTGGGTGCCTCCCGTGTGCGGGATCTTTTCCGCAAAGCCAAGGAAAATGCGCCCTGTTTGATCTTTATTGATGAGATTGATGCCGTGGGTCGCCAGCGGGGTGCCGGCATCGGCGGCGGCAACGATGAGCGGGAGCAAACCCTCAACCAGCTCCTGACGGAAATGGACGGCTTTGAGGGCAATACCGGCATCATTGTGATTGCGGCAACCAACCGTCCTGACGTGCTGGATGCGGCGCTGTTGCGTCCTGGCCGCTTTGACCGGCAAGTCATTGTTGACGCCCCTGATATTAAAGGGCGTTTGGCAATCCTCAGTGTCCATGCCCGTAACAAAAAACTGGCGCCTGAAGTCTCCCTTGAAGCGATCGCCCGCCGCACCCCTGGGTTTACAGGAGCCGATTTGGCTAACCTCCTCAATGAAGCAGCGATCCTCACCGCCCGCCGCCGCAAACCGGCAATTACAATGTTGGAAATAGACGATGCCGTGGATCGGGTGGTGGCAGGCATGGAGGGTACCCCGCTCATTGACGGCAAGAGCAAGCGGCTGATTGCCTACCACGAGGTGGGTCACGCCATTGTCGGTACATTGCTGAAGGATCACGATCCGGTGCAAAAAGTCACCTTGGTGCCTCGCGGCCAAGCCCGCGGTCTCACTTGGTTTATGCCCTCAGAGGATGCGGGTCTCATCTCGCGATCGCAGTTAATGGCGCGAATGGCAGGTGCTCTAGGGGGTCGCGCTGCCGAATACGTTGTCTTTGGGGATGCCGAGGTGACCACTGGCGCAGGGAATGACCTGCAACAGGTAACGGCCATGGCTCGGCAGATGGTCACCCGCTTTGGCATGTCCGACCTAGGGCCTCTGTCGTTGGAGACCCAAAACGGTGAAGTGTTCCTAGGGCGTGATCTGGTGTCTCGAACTGAATACTCCGAGGAAATTGCCGCTCGCATTGACGCCCAAGTGCGGGAATTAGTCCAGCACAGCTACGAATTAGCTATCAAAATCATCCGCGAAAATCGGGTGGTCATTGACCGCTTGGTGGACCTGTTGGTGGAAAAAGAAACCATTGATGGCGAGGAGTTTCGCCAAATTGTTGCCGAGTACACTGTTGTTCCTGATAAAGAGCAGTTTGTGCCGCAACTTTAAGAGCAGCTATAGCTCTTTTTCAATTAATTTCATATGTTTAGGTGTGGGGTTTGCCCTACACCTTTTCTTTACATTTGGAAGCTACTGAAATAGAATGATAATCGTTATCAAATTGTTAGAAACTTCAAGCCATGACCCAGTTTTCCCTTCCTGAACTAGCCACGGCAGATGCTGCTATTGCTGCACTCCCAATGACTCCCTCTCCCCGCGTTTCCGAGGCCGAGATGGAGCAGGCTGTGCGCGTATTACTGATGGGGTTGGGTGAAAATCCAGATCGCGAGGGACTGCGGGACACCCCCAAGCGAGTGGTCAAGGCCTTGAAATTTTTAACCTCCGGCTATTATCAATCCCTTGATGAGATTCTCAATGGGGCGGTTTTTCACGAAGACACCAACGAAATGGTCTTAGTGCGCGACATTGATCTATTTAGTTCCTGTGAGCACCATATTTTGCCGATTATTGGTCGCGCCCATGTGGCCTATATTCCCAATGGCAAAGTGATTGGATTGTCGAAAATTGCCCGCATTTGTGAAATGTATGCGCGGCGTCTTCAAGTCCAAGAGCGATTGACCCAGCAAATTGCCGATGCCCTGCAGGGGTTGCTCCAGCCCCAAGGTGTGGCAGTGGTGATTGAAGCCACCCACATGTGTATGGTCATGCGCGGGGTTCAAAAGCCGGGGTCATGGACGGTCACCAGTTCAATGCAGGGGGTTTTTGCAGAGGATGCCCGCACCCGTCAAGAATTTCTTGACCTGATTCGCCATCAACCCTCCTTCCACTAAACAACGCCATGGATACCTGCCAAGTCATTGTTGTCGCCGGTCGTTGGGGTGCCGGCAAGACCCACTGGATTCGGCAGCAATTAGCGGCCCAGAGTTGGCAGGAAGCCCTTTTTTACGCCTGTCCGGGGTATGGGGCAATGGGGGTAGATTTGGTACGCATGGGGTATCTCTATCCACGATTACAAGTCTTGCCCACAATAAGCCTAGAGAAATGCTGGAACACTTTGCCAAAGGAGGGGCAATTTTTCCTGGAGGTTGGCTATCACTTGGATGTCCACCGGTTGCAGCTTCCGGTGGCTTCGGTTAAGCGGGTGGCGATCGCCACCCCCCAGGAGACAGAATTTTGCCACTGGGCCGATGAAGTGATTGAACCCGCCGTGTCCTTGCCGGCGATCGCCCCCACTTTGCCCGAGCTGTGGCAAGTAGAACTCACCGGCCAAGTCTTTGACCCCCCCAGTTTAGATGAGCTGCTCCTTGAACTCACAGAGGGCGCCTATGGTCAAGTGCAGCGGCTAAAGGGAATTTTTGAACTGCCGGATGGTCAAGCCTTTGCCGTTGATTTTTGTCTGGGTCTTGGGGAGATCGAGTACACCAACCTCAACGTCCCACCATGGTTAGAAGGGCGCCCCCAACGCTGGAGCGGTTTAGAACTGATTGGCTATCACCTAGACAAAGCCGCCGTCCGCGAACTCATTGCCGATGCCGTCCTCAGTGACACTGTTTTAGCGCAATACCAAGTTCACTACCGCACACAGGTGGAGGCTGAAGGATGAAGTACGCCGTCATTTCTTGTATTCACGGCAATTACGAAGCCCTGAATGCGGTCTTGTTAGATATTGATCGCCAGCGAGTAGATCAAATTTACTGTCTGGGTGATCTTGTGGGCTATGGTCCCTATCCCAATGAAGTGGTGGAGATGATTCGCTCCCTCGACATTCCCACCTGTCAGGGGTGCTGGGATGAAGATATTGTCATGGGTTTGAATGCCTGCGAATGCAGCTATCCTTCTCAATTGGCCGAAAAACGGGGGCGACGTGCCCATGAGTGGACGAATCGGGTGCTGCATCCTGAAGTTCGCGAATACCTTGCCCAATTGCCAATGAGCCTACGCCAGGGAAACCTGTGCTTTGTCCACGGCAGTCCTAACAGCCAACATGAATATCTCCTTCCCAGGATGCATGGATTTGCTGCCCTTGAGCGAGTCCTAGCCGCTCAAGCAGATGTGCTCTTCTGTGGCCACACCCACATTCCCTATGTGCGCTACTTACGGGAGGGAAAGATTCGAGTCCACCACAGGGGAGAAACCCCCCAAGAATTTCAAGCTAGCGTCAAGATGATTGTCAATGCCGGCTCGGTAGGAGAGCCACGCCATGGCCGTCCCAATGCCACCTACGTTATCTACGACACTGATACCCAAGAAGTCACGCTACGGGAAGTTCCCTATGATTACCAGAAAACCTGCGCCGCCATTCTTGAGCAGGGGTTGCCGCCAATTTTTGCATGGCGATTGGCGCGGGGCATGGAGTTTGCAGAACGAGCGGATGATCCTCATCACGTTTGCCAGCGATGATCGCTCACTGGGCTATCCTCAGCGGTATTGAGGGGAATCTGAGGGCACTGGAGGCAGTGCTTAGGGATTTACAGCGACAACGTCCCCCCATTACGACCCTTTACGTTCTAGGAGACATCATTGGTCTTAAGGGGCAAAACGATGCTGTGGTGCAACGTTTGCAAATGCCTGACCTAGAGCCTTTAGACCCCCAGATTTGTATAGGCTGGTGGGAGGAGCAATGCTTTAATCTATTCGGTGTTGGCCTGTCGGGCGAAGTTCCTGAGTTGATTGCCCAGCAGGGAGAGGCAGCAGTGGGCCAACTGTGGGAGTCCATTTCCCGCTCTTCAGTGCAGTGGTTGCGATCGCTCCCCTTTGGTTTCCATGAGTTAGATTGTCTCTTAGTTCATGGCAGCCCGGTCAGTGCCTCAGAGGTTTTAACGCCGGCTACTTCTCCGGCGGTGTTGTGCGATCGCCTAATTCGAGCCGATGCCAATCAGCTATTCTGTGGACGTTCTGGAGAACTGTTTGACTGCTGGGTTCGTGCAGAAGCCTTAACCAGTGAAGTGAAAACCCTAGACGGCAGGGAGACACAAACCTTTGACCTGCCACAGCGGCGTCTCATTGGCGTGGGTTCCGTGGGGCGACAGCCCGGTATGGCTAGTTACGTCCTCTACCAGCCAGGAAACAATCAGCTCAAACAGTGTTTTGTGCGCTACTAAGGGGAAGAGGACAGCCCTGTTGAGTCCTAGGATCTCTTGTCTCTTGTAAGGGCTGTCCGTTATTGCCCAGTTATTGAGAATCAGACTGCTTGCCCTTGAGCAACGCAATCCACTCCTCCACCTGCGCCGCTGCAATTTGGCGACATCCCAACCCAAAAGCGAGGGCGATCGCCACCGCAATGGAACCAAAGAGCAAGCCAAAGGCCAGATTGACAATACTGGCCGCAATGCCCATTTGTTGCAGTGCCATTGCCCCGACAAAGGCAAGAATAGCAATTCGCGCCGCCTGCGCCAAAAAGCGGGCTTGGGATCCACCCGTAGCGGCAACCACGCGAAAAGCTAAATTTCCCAAATACAGACCCACCGCAAAGATGACAATCCCCACCAGCACTTGACCCAAAATGACCAGTAGGGCACTGACAAATGCCGTCAACGCCGGAATTTCGAGCACTTCAACGGCAGCGATCGCGCCTACCAAGATAATGCCAACCAATACAACAATGCCAGCGATTTCCGAAGGCTGACGCCACTGGCGTTGCGTCTCAGGGGTCTGTTCTCCTTCGGCAGGAGGGGTTGGTAAGCCTAACCAAATAGATACTTGGTCAAAGCCCAAGCTGGCCAAAAAGCCCGTCAGTGTCTCCGCCACAAAGCGGCCAATGAGATAGGCCAGCACCAAAATCACCCCCGCCGTAAAGATGCGCGGCAGTGCCAGCAGAATCTGATTGAGCATTGCTGTTGCTGGGGCACTAATGGCTGCAATTTGCAGCGCCTCCAAAGCCGCGATTGCCGTGGGAATCAAAATTAACACATAGACCAACGTGCCCGCACCGGTTGCTAGGGATTCCCCCAGTGTTCCTTGTCCCAACCTCAGCCGTTCACCAAAGCGCTGCACACCTAAAGCGGTCATTAAATTCACCACCAAGCCGCGCACAATCCGTGCAATTAGCCAGCCCACAACCGCAATAATTGCCGCCTTCAAGATAAAGGGCAGCGCCCCCAGAATATCGTTGAGCAGATTTTGCACTGGCTGAAGAGCCCCCTGAAGGTCAAGAACTCCTAAAATCAAGGGCAGGAAAAATAACAACACAAACCAATAGAGCCCATTCCCCAACATGTCACTAAACAAAATAGGGGGAGATGCTGCTTCCCCCTCGGCCAACTGCTCCAGGGGACGGTCTAAATTCAGTGCTTGGGCCGACCGCACAGCCACCAACTTAGCCAACGTCGCCACCAGCCAAGCCACCGCACCTAAAATGATCGCTGCTCCCAGCTTAGGCAGGAAGCTAAAGATCTGATTCAGAAATGCGTTGAGGGGTTGAGAGGCTGTGGTTAACCGCAGGGCATCTAAAAACATCACTACGGCCACCAGAAAGATGACCCAAAAGACAATGCCGCTGATAATACTGGCAATAGAAACCCTCCGCACTGCTTCACTATCCCCACCTAGGAATTGAGCCAGCCGCGTGTCAAACTGAAGACGCTTCAAAAGGAGGTGGGTCAGTTTTGCTAGAATTAGCGCCACAATCCAGCCCAAGATGAGGAGTGCTACTGCTGTAATCAATTGAATGAGCAGTCCCCTTAAGTCATTCAAGTTAAGACCAATGCTTTCTTGAAGTTGCTCACCCATAGAGGGAGATTCTTGCATGAACTGGGCAAAAGAAGCTCTTGGCAACCCCCAGAGGTTTAGCAGCTTATCAAGCATCTTGTTCTTCCTCAGTCACAATGAAAGCAGCCCAACGTTAAAAGCTAGCCCTATCCTACCAGAGAAAAAATTTTCCATACAAACTTTGCAAACTCTTAATGCAAAAGGAAAATCCCCCACCCTAGGGCAGGGGATTTCAAAAACTCAGGTCAGCTCAGGCAAATCAGCCAAATTTGGCTGCTGTTGAAGCAATGAGAAAGGCTGCGTAAGTGAGAACATAGCCCACACTAAAGTGAGCCAGACCCACGAGGCGAGCCTGCACAATCGAGAGGGCAACGGGCTTATCTTTCCAACGCACCAAGTTGGCCAAGGGCGTGCGCTCGTGCGCCCACACCAAGGTTTCAATCAGCTCTTGCCAATAACCACGCCAGCTAATGAGGAACATGAAGCCCGTCGCCCACACAAGGTGACCAAACAGGAACATCCATGCCCAGACCGACAGGTTATTGGTGCCAAAGGGATTGTAACCATTGATGAGTTGGGACGAGTTCAACCAGAGGTAATCGCGCAGCCAGCCCATGAGGTAGGTGGAGTTTTCGTTGAACTGAGCCACATTGCCTTCCCAGACACCGAGGTGTTTCCAGTGCCAGTAGAAGGTCACCCAACCAATGGTGTTCAGCATCCAGAACATGGCCAGATAGAAGGCATCCCATGCGGAGATGTCGCAGGTACCGCCGCGGCCGGGGCCATCGCAGGGGAAGGCATAGCCGAAGTCTTTTTTATCTGGCATTAGTTTGGAGCCACGGGCATCCAAGGCGCCTTTGACCAAGATTAAGGTGGTGGTGTGCAGCCCCAAGGCAATGGCATGGTGTACCAAGAAGTCCCCAGGACCAATTGTTAAGAACAGAGAGTTAGTGCCACTGTTGATGGCATCAAGCCAGCCGGGTAGCCAGACGTTGCCGTAGTTAGGCCAAGCGGTGCTCGCAATGCTATCGGGATTCGACAGCAGCGTATCGAAGCCATAGAGCAGTTTGCCATGGGCCGCCTGAATAAATTGAGCAAACACCGGCTCAATGAGAATTTGCTTCTCAGGGGTACCAAAGGCAACCACAACATCGTTGTGGACATAGAGACCCAACGTGTGGAAGCCCAAGAAGAGAGACACCCAGCTCAGGTGGGAAATGATCGCCTCTTTGTGTTGCAGCACCCGATCCAACACGTTGCCTTTATTTTGGGCTGGATCATAATCCCGCACCAGGAAGATGGCGCCATGGGCAAAAGCTCCCACCATCAAAAAGCCGGCAATGTACTGGTGGTGAGTGTAAAGGGCGGCCATGGTGGTGTGGTCTTGGGCAATGAAGGCATAGGGTGGCAGCGAGTACATATGCTGAGCCACCAAAGAGGTGATCACCCCCAAACAGGCCAAGTGCCAACCCAACTGGAAGTGCAGCGAGTTGTTGTAGGTTTCATAGATGCCTTGGTGAGGCATGTTGAAAGGCCCTTCCACCTTCGTGCCAAAGAAGTCCTTGGCATCCATCATCTCTTTAATGCTGTGGCCAATCCCAAACTGGGTGCGGTACATGTGGCCCGCCACAATAAAGAGCACAGCGATCGCAAGGTGGTGGTGCGCCATATCCGTGAGCCAGAGGGACTCAGTTTGCGGATGGAAACCACCCAAGAAGGTGAGAATCGCAGTTCCTGCCCCCTCTGCGGTGCCAAAGATATGGCTAGCCGTGTCCGGGTTTTGGGCGTAAACGCCCCAGTTGCCCGTGAAGAAAGGCGCTAGACCGGCGGGGTGGGGCATGGTGCTGAGGAAGTTATCCCAGCCCACGTGCTGACCACGGGACTCAGGAATGGCCACGTGGATTAGGTGACCCGCCCAAGCCAGGGAACTCACCCCAAACAGACCTGCCAAGTGGTGGTTCAGCCGCGATTCGGCATTTTTGAACCAAGAAAGGCTAGGACGGAACTTGGGTTGCAGGTGCAGCCAGCCGGCAAAGAGGGCCAGCGAAGCCAGAATCAGTAGGAAGATGGCACCTTGGTACAGGTCGCCGTTGGTGCGCATACCAATGGTGTACCACCAGTGATAGACACCAGAGTAGGCAATATCCACAGGGTTAGAAGCTCCCGCTTGGGTGAAAGCATCCACTGCGGCTTTGCCAAATTGGGGATCCCAGATCGCATGGGCGATGGGACGGGTGTTGACAGGGTCTTGAATCCATTGCTCAAAGTTTCCCTGCCATGCCACATGGAATAGACTGCCAGACACCCACAGGAAGATGATGGCCAGATGCCCAAAGTGGGAGGCAAAAATCTTTTGGTAAAGATTTTCCTCGGTCATGCCATCGTGGCTTTCAAAGTCGTGAGCCATGGCGATGGCGTACCAAATCCGGCGTGTGGTCGGATCCTGTGCGAGGTCTTGGCTAAACTTCGGAAATTTAGTTGCCATAGTGAGTTATCTCCTCCTCGCCCCTATCCTACAGAAATAATCCGAGCTAGGAAGAATGCCCAAGTGGTGGCGATTCCCCCTAGGAGGTAATGGGCTACACCGACAGCACGGCCTTGAATGATGCTCAGGGCACGGGGCTGGATTGCCGGTGCCACCTTCAGTTTGTTGTGGGCCCAAACAATAGACTCAATCAGCTCTTGCCAGTAGCCACGGCCACTGAAGAGGAACATGAGGCTGAAGGCCCAAATGAAGTGAGCACCCAAGAACAACAAACCATAGGCGGATAGGGCTGAACCATAGGAGCCAATCACCTGAGACGATTGTGCCCACAGGAAGTCCCGTAGCCAGCCATTGATGGTGATGGCACTTTGGGCAAAGTTACCGCCCGTGATGTGAGATACCGTGCCATCGGGAGCAACAGTTCCCCAGACATCCGACTGCATCTTCCAACTGAAGTGGAAAATCACAACGGAGATGCAGTTGTACATCCAGAACAGACCCAAAAAGACGTGATCCCAAGCGGAGACTTGGCAGGTGCCGCCACGACCGGGACCATCGCAGGGGAAGCGGAAGCCCAAGTTGGCTTTATCGGGAATAAGGCGAGAGCTGCGGGCAAAGAGTACGCCCTTCAGCAGAATCAGCACTGTCACGTGGATCGTGAAAGCGTGAATATGGTGCACCATGAAATCGGCAGTTCCCAAGACAATGGGCATCATAGCGACTTTGCCGCCGACGGCAACCACATCACCGCCAAAGGCCACACTGGCGGTCGCTGCTGCATTGGGCGCAGTGCCACCGGGAGCTAGGGTGTGCAGATGTTGTACCCATTGGGCAAACACGGGCTGAAGTTGAATCCCCGTGTCGGAGAACATGTCTTGAGGACGACCAAAGGCGCGCATCGTGTCGTTGTGGACGTACAGGCCAAAACTGTGGAAGCCCAAGAAGATGCACACCCAGTTTAGGTGAGAAATGATGGCATCGCGATGGCGCAGGACGCGATCCAAAACGTTGTTTTGATTCATTGCCGGATCGTAGTCACGCACCATATAAATGGCACCATGGGCAGCTCCCCCCACAATTAGAAAGCCGCCAATCCACATGTGGTGGGTAAACAGCGACAGTTGAGTGGGATAGTCGGTGGCCAAGTAGGGATAGGGGGGCATGGCATACATGTGCTGCGCCACAATAATGCTCAGCGACCCCATCATGGCAAGGTTGATGGCCAGTTGGGCATGCCAAGAGGTGGTCAGCACTTCATAAAGACCTTTGTGGCCGGCACCGGTGAAGGGGCCTTTGTGGGCTTCAAGGATTTCTTTGAGGCTGTGGCCGATCCCCCAGTTGGTGCGGTACATGTGACCAGCAATAATAAAGAGAACGGCGATCGCCAGATGGTGGTGAGCGGTATCCGACAGCCACAGACCGCCGGTAACCGGGTTCAAGCCACCATTAAAGGTGAGGAAATCTGAGTAGGCAGCCCAATTGAAGGTGAAAAAGGGAACGACGCCACTAAAGAAGCCCCAATCCACTTTGGGATATAGTTCAGCCATCAAGCTAGGGTTGAGGATAAACTCATGGGGCAAGGGAATATCCTTTACTGCCACCCCTGCATCCAAGAGTTTGTTGATGGGTAGCGACACGTGGATCTGGTGACCTGCCCAAGCCAAAGACCCTAAGCCAAGTAGTCCGGCGAGGTGGTGGTTGAGCATGGATTCCACGTTTTGGAACCATTCCAGCTTAGGAGCGCGCTTGTGATAGTGGAACCAGCCTGCAAAGAGCATTAAGCCAGCCATGACCAAGCCACCGATGGCGGTGCAGTAAAGCTGGAACTCATTGGTGATCCCAGAGGCACGCCACAGTTGGAATAGCCCCGAAGTGATTTGGATGCCGTGGAAACCACCGCCGACATCCCCATTGAGAATGCCTTGACCCACAATGGGCCAGACTACTTGAGCACTGGGCTTGATACCGGTGGGATCGGCCAGCCAAGCCTCATAGTTTGAGAATTTTGCACCGTGGAAGTACATCCCACTTAGCCAGATGAACACCACAGCCAGATGGCCGAAGTGTGCACTGAAGATTTTGCGGGAAATATCTTCAAGGTCGCTCGTGTGTGTATCAAAATCGTGGGCAAGAGCGTGGAGGTTCCAAATCCATGTGGTGGTTTGGGGGCCTCTGGCCAAAGTGCGGTCAAAATGTCCGGGTTTTGCCCATTTTTCAAACGAGGTGGGCACCGGGTCATTGTCAACCACGACTCTGACCTTTGGCTCTCGCTCCGGTGGACTGATGGTCATCGAGTCTCTCCTCTCTCTTAGGCAAGGAAGGAACGAGGGCATTCACCTCGGCAATATAGAAAGATCCTTAGATCAATGATTGTGAAGAATCGTGAATCTAAAGACCCAGAATGGAACGATAAAGCCCGTTCGGGAGGCGAATGCTCAATTCAGCATTATAGAAGGGGAGTACAGACTTTGCCGATAATTAACATTATTTAAGATGCTTGAATTCTTGACATGATTGTGAGGGTATAAATGCATAATATATTGGCTATCATATCCATTGATTTGATACAGGTAGATGTGGCTCAATCCACTGTAAAATCAGGGTTTAGGGCGATCGCGCCCTCGATGTAATTGTTTTAAGTTTTATGACAAAAGTGATTATTTATACCCCTGATGCACCTCTGCCCGTCGGCCCCTATAGCCAAGCCGTGCGGCAAGGGGAATGGGTCTTTCTTGCAGGGCAAATTGCCCTCGATCCCAAAACGGGTGAGATGGTCGGTGAGGAAGATGTCAAGGAGCAGACCCGCCAAGTGATGGACAACCTCGGTGCTGTCCTCAAGGCTGCTGGCAGTGATTGGTCACAGGTAGTGAAAACAACCGTGTATCTCGCAGACCTCAATGACTTCACAGCCATGAATGAAATCTATGCTAAGTACGTGGATACCGCCACAGCGCCTGCCCGAGCCTGTGTGGAGGTCTCACGCCTTCCTAAGGGGGTCAAGGTTGAAATTGACTGCATTGCCTATTGCCCTACAACGACCTAACGGCAATTACAGAGGCACGAAAATTATAGTCTTTGCCCTCTAGTTCTACGGGTGTCCCTACTTTGATGCCAGTATTTCCCAATACAGGGCCATTTTTGGTGATTTGGCCTCGCCCTTCAAGGGTCAGCAGTAGATTACTGCTAAAGGCCATCTCTGGGCGGGGGTCTGGCAGTGCCTTAACCGATCCATCGGGCTGGGAAACGGTGACTGTCCGCGGCAGTACCTGTACATTTTTCACAGTAATTTGCCCATAGGGCTGGTTGCGAATGATAAAGTTGGCGGTACTGCCCTCAGGAATCAGATCTTGGGGAGTGGGCGTGCTCAAACCTAGAACCAGGACATCCACTTCAATGGGTTGTGCAGCCGCCAGTTGTGCTAGGGAGGTGCCCGATCGCCCCGGCAGAAGGAATAATCCCGCCAAAACACACAGGAGAACAACCCCTGCCCCCAGATCTAGAAGACTTACCTTGCCAAAAAGGCGGCCATAGCGATCAATGAGTTTCATCGGCACTCTAGCTCAAACCCGCAGCAACATCCTACCACACAGGTTCTCTCTAGTTTGCTTGCCAAACCCACAGTTCCCCTTCGGTGCCCCCTGGGGCTAAATACGCTCCCTTGGGATGCCAAGCAAGGGTTGTGAAGTATTCTTAGGCTCTTTGAAGTAACTCAGTTGAATTTGCTGCCGATAACAGAGCCATCCCTCATCACCACCGGCACAAATCCTTGGCCTTGGAGATAATAGATAGAGAGGGCACGCACAGTGCCACGGTGCAGATTGAGTACCTGGGGTTGCCACCTGCCCCCGTTCTCGCTGAGGTGTCGGAGGATAATCTCCTCTTGGGAACCGCTACGGACCTGGGGGGCTGGGGTGGCGATTTCTAACCTGTAAAGATTGCGAACTTTAGCGGGAAAGCACTAACCAGCACCCGACTTTGTTCCCCAGGGGCTGCCCACCCTTAGCGATCGCCGGACACCGCGAGGTTCCTTAAGCTTTGATCGGTCGCCCTTTGTAGGACTTGAGGCTGCAATTGTCGTTAAATCAATGGTGCCCTAGCCATCTTCGGCATAACCCACCACAGCAAACTGATCCCCTAGGTCTTGTCTTGGCCCCAGTTGCATCATTGGAGCATCTCAACAATCAGCAGCCGCAGCTTGGGTGCCATAGTGGGCAAGAGGAGTGCATCAACCCAGACCCGGAACGTTTAAGTCACCTGTTAACTCTTCCATCCGTTCGCGCATGGTGGCGGTGGATTTTTGGTAAGCATCGCGCATGGCAGCTGTGACCAAGTCGGAGAGGACTTCTGCCCCTTCACTGAGGAGATCTGGGCTGATTTCAACGCGGCGGGGTTCTTGGGTACCGCTCATAATCACTTTGACGGCACCGCCTGCCGCTTGACCCTCAATGTCCATTTTTTCTAGGTCTTCTTGCAGCTTCTTGGCGCCCTCTTGAACTTGTTGCGCTTTTTGGATGGCTGCGGCCAGCTCCTTCATTTTGCCCAAACCGAAGCCAAAACCCTGTCCCTTTGCCATAGTGTTCCTTAGCTTTAGAATGCAGACTATTGACTGCTATCTTACCACTGTCTGGATAAGGCATTAGCGAGCCGCACGGGCAAGGGCATTATAAAGGCCGTTGAGAACAGGAGGCGAAGGGAGGGGCGGCGAATTCTCAAAAATTTGGCTGGGGGTAAGGTTGCGGCGACCATAGAACTGGGTATTGGCAGTTTGGTCAAAGCCAATTTTGGCTCCTTCAAGAGCAACCCCTGCAAATAGCCCAGCACTGCGAGTATAGGAAAAGACTTGAGGACTAGGGTCGGTGGGACTCACAACTTCCCCGCCCACTGGGCCTGCGGCAACGGAGACATTGCCTCCTAGGCGAAACGACTGCGCCAAGCTGCGCATAACTACAGATTTATCCATAAAGGCCAGCACCACATCCGTGGATTGGGCGCCAATTTGCAGACCAAAGCTCCCCCCCGTGAGGGTGATAAAGGCGGGCTTGCTCCATTGGTTATTTTCATTGCGCACTAAAAGAATCCCAGCGCCGCGGCGGCCCCCAAAAATAAAGCCTGCCTGAACCACATTGGGAATAATGGCAATTCCTTGGGCACGCTGGATAATCCTCGGAGGAATGCGATTGGTGTTGTTAAATGTAAACTCCCCAAGGACAAATGTGGCGTTCTCGACCCGTTGCACCATGCGGGAATCGGGGGGATTTTGGGCAACGGTGGTAGGGGGGATAAACATCAAAGCGATCGCTCCCCCAATAACAGATCCTGACCAGCATAAGCGTCCTATAACAAACCCCAATCTCATCGCGCTCTCCCCTGTCACTGCATCAATGTATCGTTAGACGGGTAACCCTTTTTGACTTGTTCCATCCCTACACCCCTTTTTGCAAGACCGCAAGACACACAACGCTGCAAAAGCTATTGCAAGGGATCATCTCATTTTTTTTGACATGTCCCCCATGTTGCAGAAAGGCAGGGGTAATCATGCCTTTTGATGGTGGCAATGTTGAAGAAAATCTGTTTTTTTATTTTCCGTAACCGGTACCCCTCGTCGCTTGCTAAAAGGGATGTGGCAAAATGTAGAGGGTTTTGCCTACGCTAGCGATTCATACCTATTGGGTTTTCTAGGCAGGCAGCTCTTGTGGAAAGTTAGGTGGCACGCATGGAACCCCTATATCAATACGCTTGGCTGATTCCCGTTTTACCCCTGTTGGGAGCGCTGATTGTTGGCTTTGGCTTGATTGCCTTCTCAGAGACCACCTCGAAACTGCGACGACCCAGTGCCATTTTTATCATGACCCTGATGGCCATTGCCATGGGGCACTCGCTGGGTCTCTTTTGGAGCCAAGTTCAAGGCCACGCCCCCTACACACAAATGATTGAATGGGCAGCGGCGGGCAATCTCCACATTGCCATGGGATACGTGATTGACCCCCTAGCGGCTTTGATGTTGGTCATCGTTACCACGGTGGCCTTTTTGGTCATGCTCTACAGCGATGGCTACATGGCTCACGATCCTGGCTATGTGCGCTTTTTTGCCTACTTGAGCCTGTTTGGTTCCTCTATGCTGGGGTTGGTGGTCAGCCCCAACTTGGTGCAGGTCTATATCTTTTGGGAACTGGTGGGGATGTGCTCCTACCTGCTGATCGGCTTCTGGTATGACCGCAAAAGCGCAGCGGAAGCAGCACAAAAAGCCTTTGTTACCAACCGCGTTGGGGATTTTGGCCTTCTGTTGGGCATGGTGGGTCTGTTCTGGGCAACGGGCACATTTGAGTTTGGGGAAATGGGCGATCGCCTGACGGAGCTGGTGAATACGGGGCTGCTGTCCCCCAGCCTTGCGGCCATTCTCGCCATCTTGGTCTTCCTTGGTCCTGTAGCTAAATCTGCCCAATTTCCCCTGCACGTATGGCTGCCGGATGCAATGGAAGGCCCGACACCCATTTCTGCTTTGATTCACGCGGCAACAATGGTGGCAGCCGGGGTATTTCTGATTGCGCGCATGTTCCCCGTGTTTGAGCAACTGCCCCAAGTTATGGCGCTCATTGCTTGGACGGGTGCCTTTACCGCCTTTATGGGGGCAACGATTGCCATCACCCAAAACGACATCAAGAAGAGCTTGGCCTATTCAACCATTTCCCAACTGGGCTACATGGTCATGGGGATGGGCGTGGGTGCCTACAGTGCCGGCCTCTTTCACCTGATGACCCATGCCTACTTCAAAGCCATGCTCTTTCTGGGATCGGGGTCGGTGATCCATGGCATGGAAGGGGTGGTTGGCCATAACCCTGATTTGGCTCAAGATATGCGCTACATGGGGGGTCTGCGCAAGTATATGCCCATTACGGGGGCAACCTTTCTAGTGGGGTGCTTGGCCATTTCTGGCGTGCCTCCCTTTGCGGGCTTTTGGTCGAAGGATGAAATTTTAGGTGCAGTTTTTCATGCCAACCCGGCGATGTGGGCACTGACGTGGCTCACGGCTGGCCTAACCGCCTTTTACATGTTCCGCATGTACTTCCTGACCTTTGAGGGCAAGTTCCGCAATGTGCCCCCAGAGTTACAGGAGCACCATGATCACCCTGGGCACCACGATGACCCCGCTGCTGCACCCCATGAATCTCCTTGGACAATGACGCTGCCCTTGGTGGTGCTAGCGATTCCCTCGACATTCATTGGTTTTGTGGGTACTCCCTTCAACAATCTCTTTGAAACCTTTATCCATGCCCCCGGTAAGGAGATAATGGCGGAGCACGCGCCGGATTTGACAGAGTTCCTCGTCCTTGGCAGCAGCTCTGTGGGGATTGGCCTGATTGGCATTACCATGGCCTTCCTGATGTATCTCAAGGGGAGTCCCAGTCCACAGGCGATCGCCAAAGCAATTCAACCCCTGTATCAGTTCTCGCTGCACAAGTGGTACTTCGATGAACTTTACGAAGCGGTCTTCATCAAAGGCTGTCGTCGCTTGGCGCGTCAGGTCTTGGAGGTGGACTACAACGTGGTGGATGGGGTAGTGAACCTCACGGGCTTTGTCACCATGGTTACCGGCGAGGGGCTGAAATACCTTCAAAATGGCCGAGCGCAATTTTACGCCCTGATTGTGCTGCTGGCGGTGTTGGGATTTGTCATCTTCTCGGTGCAAGCCTAACCCCCCTCAGGGTTCTTTCTTAACTGCTGGAGGAGTAAAGACAATTGCCATGAGTACGTTTCCTTGGCTGACAACGATTATCCTGTTCCCCATTGTGGCTGCCTTGGCGATTCCCTTCATCCCTGATCCCAGCGGCAAAGGGCGCCCGATTCGCTGGTATGCCTTAACGGTGGGGCTAATTGACTTTGCCTTGATGGTCTATGCCTTCACGACTGCCTATGACCTGAATACCCCCGGCATGCAACTGTGGGAAAGCTATGACTGGATTCCGGAAATCGGCCTGCGCTGGTCGGTGGGAGCCGATGGCCTCTCGATGCCGCTGATTTTGCTCACGGGCTTTATTACGACGCTGGCGATTTTGGCCGCTTGGCCGGTGACCCTGAAGCCACGACTGTTTTACTTCTTAATGCTGGCGATGTATGGGGGGCAGATTGCCGTTTTCGCCGTGCAGGATATGCTGGTCTTTTTCCTTGCGTGGGAATTAGAACTCATTCCGGTGTACCTGCTCTTGGCAATTTGGGGCGGCCCCAAGCGTCAATACGCCGCAACCAAGTTCATTCTCTACACCGCCGGTAGCTCCCTCTTTATTTTGGTGGCGGGCTTGGCCATGGCCTTCTACGGTGACACGATTAGCTTTGACATGCAAACCTTAGCGGCTAAGGACTATGCCGTTGGTTTTCAACTCTTGGTCTATGCGGGCTTTTTAGTTGCCTACGGCGTCAAGCTGCCAATTGTGCCTCTCCACACCTGGCTGCCCGATGCCCACGGGGAAGCAACGGCGCCGGTGCACATGCTGTTGGCGGGAATTCTCCTCAAGATGGGGGGCTATGCCCTGATTCGCATGAATGTGGATATGCTGCCGGCAGCCCATGCCAAGTTTGCGCCCGTGCTGGTGATTTTGGGGGTAGTCAATATTATTTATGCAGCGTTGACTTCCTATGCCCAGCGGAATTTGAAACGCAAAATTGCCTATTCCTCAATTTCCCACATGGGCTTTGTGCTGATTGGGATTGCCTCCTTTACCAATCTGGGGATGAGTGGGGCAGTGCTACAAATGGTCTCCCACGGCTTAATCGGGGCGAGCCTCTTTTTCTTGGTGGGAGCCACCTATGACCGTACCCATACGCTGATTCTTGAGGAAATGGGCGGGGTCGGCCAGAAAATGAAGAAGATCTTTGCTATGTTTACGGCCTGCTCCTTGGCCTCCCTTGCCTTGCCGGGGATGAGTGGTTTTGTGGCTGAACTGATGGTCTTTATTGGCTTTGCCACCAGTGATGCCTATTCTCTGCCCTTCCGAGTGATTGTGGTCTTTTTGGCCGCAGTGGGGGTAATTCTGACGCCGATTTACCTGCTTTCGATGCTGCGGGAAATTTTCTACGGCCCCGAAAACAAGGAACTGGTTGAGCAGGAAGCCCTTGTGGATGCCGAACCCCGTGAGGTGTTTATCATTGCCTGTCTGTTGGTGCCGATTATCGGCATTGGCCTCTATCCTAAGCTATTGACACAGATTTACGATGCCACCACAGGTCAGGTGATTGCCCGCGTGCGAGAAGTGGTACCCACACTGGCTCAGCAGGGAGATCAACCCCTAGGGACGCTGCCTATAGCGGCACCCAGTCTGCACGCTACCTCTAAATGAGTTGGCTACGAGATTGGGTACTAGGGGAGTGGAATTGGCTGCGCCTGGGGCGATCAGCACTCCTCATTTACTTGATTATTGCGGCCTATCTCTACTTTGGCGCCGATGCGCTCATCTTCCATCCGCCGCCTCCTACTTATTCCCTTTCTGCAGGATTCACGCTGATTCCAGTGGGTCAGGGCGATCGTCTTGCGGTGCGGTATGTCTCCAACCCAGACGCTCACTTTACAGTGCTTTTTAGTCACGGCAACGCTGAAGACCTCGGCATGGTAGAACCCTTTCTTGAGCGGCTGCGGCAGTGGGGTTTGAGCAGTTCACTTGAAATATCACCAAAACTTTGCAATACCTTCCAATATGGAAAGATTGGTGAGCATAGGCGAAGCTGCTTCGGCCTTGGGTGTGTCGATTACGACGCTACGCCGCTGGGAGGCAGCGGGAAAACACGGCGGGTGGCCACCGACGCTACGACCTCGCCAAGCTCAAACCCAAACTGTTCCGCGCCCAAGCCGATGCACACCGTCGCACCCTTGCCTATGCCCGTGTCTCCAGTTACGCTCAGAAAGAGGACATTCGAGGTGAGTTCCCGCAAGAACCAGAAACTGCTCGATGGCGTCAGAAAGGCTGTTGAGGAGGCTTGCGCATGATCCTCGCCCACAAGATCGCCCTCGACCCCAACAACGTGCAAGCCACCTACTTTGCCAAAGCCGCGGGCACAGCGCGTTTTGCCTACAACTGGGCGCTGGCTGAGTGGAAGCGGCAATATGAGGCATGGAAGCTGGACAACAGTCTGCCAAAACCGTCAGAGAATGCGCTGCGTCGGCAGTTGAACGCAATCAAGCGCAGTCAATACCCGTGGATGCTAGAAGTCACCAAGTGCGCGCCGCAGATGGCGATCATTCAACTGGGTGAAGCCTTCAAGAACTTCTTTGCCGGTCGCGCCCGCTACCCGCAGTTCCGCAAGAAAGGCATTGACGACCGCTTCACGCTCACCAACGACAAATTCCGCATCGTTGACGCCCCTGAAAAGAAAGAGGAGAAAGAGGTTCAATATATCAAAATTCCAAAACTTGGACTGGTACGGATGCATGAGCCACTGCGATTTAAGGGCAAGATTCTGTCGGCCACGATCTCCCGCGTAG
>NZ_CALGOG010000071.1:0-15329 GCF_937958135.1 uncultured Thermosynechococcus sp.
GGAACCCGTGACGATAATTGGCTCAAGTTTTGGCGGATTAACTGCCGCCTGGCTAGCAGAAAAACATCCCCAAGTGGTGCAACTCTTTCTCCTTGCCCCTGCTTTTGAGTTCGCCAGCCATTGGCTGCCCCGTTTAGGCAATCAATACCATCGCTGGCAAGAAACAGGGGTTTTGGAAGTCTATCACCACACCGCAGAACGCCTGCTGCCCTTGAGCTACGACTTTGCTAAGGATTTACTGGCCTATGACGATCG
Organism: uncultured Thermosynechococcus sp.; assembly: GCF_937958135.1. Taxonomy (NCBI): domain Bacteria; kingdom Bacillati; phylum Cyanobacteriota; class Cyanophyceae; order Acaryochloridales; family Thermosynechococcaceae; genus Thermosynechococcus; species uncultured Thermosynechococcus sp. The sequence continues at coordinate 256 of NZ_CALGOG010000071.1, forward strand.
CCAGCTACAGCGGCCTGTGCCGACCCTCATTTTCCATGGCCTTCAGGATGAGGTGATTCCCATCGAAGCCAGTCGTCGCTACTGTGAAGGCCGCCCTTGGGTGAGTCGGGTGGAATTGGACAGCGATCACGCCCTCAAGGAGGTACAGCCGGCCATCTGGGGCATGATGTTGCCCCTTATTCGCGAGCAACTGGCCTAAGTTGTTTGGCTCAGGGAGAGGGCAGGAACTTCTGCACGCACGGCGCGAAACATGCCAAAGCGGCACAGTCCCATGCCAAAGGCAATCCGCATCAGCAGGAAAGTGGGCACTTCCCGCAAGGATTTTACCAGTCCCGGTAGGCCAAAGCGAATCAGCCCTTCGGGTCGCACAATGCCCTGCCAAATTGAATCTAACCACGAGGGGAGCGTTTCTTGGGTCCAGTCGGCGGTGATTACCTCTCCTGCCACTAAACCGGTTGCTTTCAGGGCTTCGGTAAAGCCTTCAATACTGGCAAAGGCAGGGTGTGCCCATTGATCTAGGAGTTGGCGCATAATTAGCCGCTCCCAGAAGCTTAAGGGGCGCCGGCGATCGTCTCGCTGGTTCCAATCAGCAACCACAAGAATCCCCCCCGGCTTCAGGACACGGAGTAACTCTTTGGCAAATTGCTGCTTATCAGGCATGTGGGGGCCTGCTTCAATTGACCAAACCACGTCAAAACTTGCGTCTGGAAATGACAGGGCTAAGGCGTCATCCACTTGAAACTGCACATTCAGATCAGGAGGCGTCAGTTCCCGCGCCCGCCGCACCTGTTCGGGGCTAATTGTAATCCCTGTTACATGGAAACCGTAATCGCGCGCCAAGATGCGGCTGCTGCCGCCAATGCCACAGCCCACATCCAAAACAGTGGTGCCGGCCGGCAGGCGATCAAGACCGGCCCAGCGCACCATTTCATGGACAAAATCTACCTTCGCTTGGCGAAAGTCTTTGGGACGGGGGGGCGAACCATAGTGGCCAAGGTGAATATGCTCACCCCAGTAAAACTCAAGAATGCCATCATTAGTCCAGTCGTCATAGGACTTGGCAACAGAGCGGGCAGACTCGTACTTGCGGGGAAACAATAGGTAAAGCGCTAACCCCACGACGACTAAGGCGCTAACAGCGATAACGAGTATGAGTAATAGATGAGACATGCAGCGGATTGGTTGGCTAAACCTTTCACTATGATGACGAGATTTTCAGCATTTTCACAAGGCACAGAGCCGTAGATGGGGTTTCCTGCAGGAACACCATGAACACGATTTATCCTAAAAAATTGGTACAATCCTGCTTACCAGTGTTGCAGGCACCCAATCCCCGTGAAAAACGCTGTAACTTAGTAATTAAGAACCCTTAAGAGTTTTGGAAGTAACTGCCTTGGCGGACGTGCCTGTGTTTGACTCGATTGAATCTGCGTTGGATGCCCTGCGGCGGGGCGAAGTCATTGTGGTGGTGGATGATGAGAATCGCGAAAATGAAGGGGATCTCATTGGTGCCGCCGAGCGGGTAACCCCCGCGATGATTAACTTTATGGCGGTTCATGCACGGGGACTAATTTGCCTTGCCATGGAGGGCGATCGCCTCGATGAATTAGATCTGCCCTTAATGGTGACAACGAATACCGACAGCAATCAAACGGCCTTTACGGTGAGTGTGGATGCCGGTCCGCGGTGGGGGGTCACCACCGGCATTTCCGCCGAAGACCGTGCCCGCACCATTCAAGCGCTCATTGACCCCACTACCCAGCCTCAAGATTTGCGTCGCCCCGGCCATGTCTTTCCCCTGCGATCGCGTCCTGGCGGCGTTCTCAAGCGTGCTGGCCACACAGAGGCAGCCGTCGATCTAACCCGCTTGGCGGGACTCTACCCGGCGGGTGTCATTTGCGAAATTCAAAATCCCGACGGCACCATGTCACGGCTGCCCCAACTCTTGGAATATGCCCGTACCCACCAGCTCAAAATCATAAGCATTGCTGATTTGATTAGCTATCGTCTCCAGCATGAGCGTTTTGTCCGTCGCGAGGCTGTGGCCAAGCTACCGACGGAGTTCGGTGAATTCCAAATCTATGGCTATCGCAACTCCCTCGATCAATCGGAGCATGTCGCCATTGTCAAAGGGGATCCCGCCACGTTTAGCGAACAACCCGTGCTGGTGCGGGTTCATTCCGAGTGCCTGACCGGCGATGCCCTTGGTTCCCTGCGCTGCGATTGTCGGATGCAACTGCAAGCGGCACTGAAGATGATTAACACTGCCGGTCGCGGCGTGGTGGTTTATCTACGTCAGGAGGGACGGGGGATTGGCCTAGTGAATAAACTGCGCGCCTATTCCCTCCAAGACTTGGGCTTTGACACGGTGGAAGCAAATGAAAAACTCGGATTTCCAGCAGATTTACGTGACTATGGGGTTGGGGCACAAATCCTAAATGACCTAGGGGTGAAGCAAATTCGCCTGATTACCAATAACCCCCGCAAAATTGCTGGCCTTAAGGGCTATGGCCTTGAAGTGGTGGATCGGGTGCCGTTGTTGATTGAAGCGACCCCCTACAACACCCCCTACTTAACCACCAAGGCCCAGAAACTGGGGCATCTGCTGCTACAAACTTACCTAATTACCGTGGCCTTTCGCTGGCAAGAGTCGCAACTCAATCCGGGCGATCGCTATGAGCGGCTGGAAAAACTGCGTCATTTGGCTGCAGGCGTCCATTTGCTAGTGCGGGAAGAAGCTCGACCTGTGGCTCAGGCCATCTTTGGGCATCCTAACCTGATTGTTCACTTTGGCTTTGATCAACCCCATTTAGCTGACCGCCACTGGTACCAGCAGCCAGAACATCCCTATGTGCTTGCGGTGCAAACCCTGCTGCGGCAATTTTGTCAATGGCCAAGGCTGAAGGGGTTTGAATTTCTTGTGGCTACAGGCGGTGATCCGATGCTTAACCTACCTATGCATCTGGATCGCCAAGCCTATACGCAACAGCCGCCTAGGGAGTGGCAGCCTCATCTCATTTATTCATGGTCAGCAGTGGAAAATTAAGATTTATGAAAAGAAAATTTATTTTTGCGATCAACATCTGAGAAAATTGCAGAGAAACACACAGGGTTAAGCACAGATGCATTGGCAAGTGGCTTGGAAGAACACCATTCGCTCTCTTTTGCTGGCACTACTCGCTAGTACGTTGTGGGTCACCCCCGGCTGGGCAACCAGCGCGATCGATATTCCCTTTCCGGGAACAGCAACTGGTGTCATTGATGAAGGGAATGTTCTCAGTGCAGTCACCGAAGGCAGTGTCGGGCGATCGCTCCAAGATCTCGCCGAGGCAACGGGCATCAATGTTCATATTGTTACACTGCACCGCCTTGACTATGGTGAAACCCCCCAGAGCTTTGTGGACAACCTCTTTAGGCAGTGGTTTCCCGATGCGGAGTCCCAAGCCAATCAGGTGATCATTGCCCTCGATACTGTTACCAATGGCACAGCAATTCATTATGGTGAGGCTGTGGCTGAACGCTTGAATCCTGAGACGGCTGAAAGTATTGTCCAAGAAACGATGCGGGTGCCCCTGCGGGACGGCAACTACAATCAATCGGTGCTTGACACCGTCGATCGCCTTGCCAAAGTCCTCAAAGGTGAACCCGATCCGGGGCCACCGCTGGTGCGAGAAGCTGTTGTCGAGAAAACCTACAAGAGCAAAGAGGAAACCGACGATCGCTCCGCCACAATTATTGTCGTTGCCCTGTTAATCGCCGCTACGGTGATCCCAATGGTGACATACTTTATGTATCAAGGATCATCGTAGCCAAACCCTTCTTCTATTTATGAAAATCTATACTTACCACACACCAGAGCGTGTACCAGCCGACTGGCAGCCTGACTGTGCTATTGCTGTTGATGTTCTGCGAGCAACCACGACGATCGCCACGGCTCTTGCTGCGGGTGCGGAGGCAGTTCAAGTCTTTAGTGATCTGGCAGAATTAGAGCAAGTCAGTCAGCAGTGGCCGGCAGCCAAACGAATTCGCGTTGGTGAGCGGGGAGGGAAAAAAGTTGCTGGTTTTGACATGGGCAACTCCCCCGCGGAGTGTGTTCCCGAGCGCGTTAAAGGGTGTCGTCTCTTTATGAGTACGACGAATGGCACCCGTTCTTTGGAGCGCATTCAGGCCAGTCCCCTCGTTCTGGCCGCCGCCTTGGTGAATCGTGCGGCGGTTGCCGAGTTTGTGCAAAAACATCAACCAGAAACTGTTTGGATTGTGGGTTCTGGTTGGGAAGGGAGTTATTCCCTCGAAGATACCGTTTGTGCTGGAGCACTGATTCACTACCTGTGGGGTCGGCAGGAGGCTCCCTTGGAAACCCTTGCCGGCAATGATGAAACCATCGCCGCCACCGCGCTGTACCGCTACTATCAAGATGATCTATTGACCCTCTTTCACCATTCCAGCCACGGGCAGCGCCTCCTCCACCTCGGCAATGAAGCCGATCTCAAATACTGTGCCCAAGTGGATATTCTGGCAATTGTGCCGTGGCAGGTTTCCCCCAAGCTCTTGACTAAGGCGTAGGAGACCACATCCCCACCCAGAGCAAAAAGCCCAACCAGACATTTTCATTGAAGTAACGCGCATAGGTCTGAAGGGAAAGCGTTGTGGTTTGCGGCGCACGGCGTTCGTGGGTATAGATTTGCAGGGATTGGCGCAGCCAAAAGTAGGTGGTGACTGTCAAAGCCAGCCAAAATCGCCAAGTGAGTCCCGCCCTGAAACCAACAATGATTAGAAACACCACCGTCAGCCCATAAAATAGGGCGATCGCCAAGGGCGCATAGGCACCAAAAAATAAGGCACTAGAATTGACCCCCAGTCGGCGATCATCGGGGCGATCGGGCATGGCATAGACCGTATCAAAGGCCAGTGTCCACACCACCACTGCCGCCCACAACCACGCGGTAGTCAAGGTTAAGCGCCCCTGTACCGCTGCCCAAGGAATCAGCACAGCAAACCCCCAAGCTATTGCCAACACAAGCTGCGGAACGGGAAAGACCCGCTTCGCCAAAGGATAGAGGAGAATCACCGGCACAGCAGCCACCGCTAGCCAATATCCCAAGGGAGTGAGGTAAAAGGTCAATCCCCAAGCACAGAGCAGAGCAATTATCATTAGACCCAAGGCCACACCCAAGGAGAGTCGCCGGCTGGCAAGGGGGCGGTTTTGCGTCCGCTGCACATAAGGGTCAATGTTCCGATCCCAACAGTCATTCACAATGCAGCCCGCTGCACTGGTGGCGATCGCCCCCACGGTGATAATCAGGAGCAGCTTCAACGAGGGAAAGCCCCCGCTAGCCAATGTCAATGACCACAGCGCCGGAATCAGGAGAATCAAACGCCCCGCCGGTTTGTGCCAGCGCAGGAGTTGGGCGATCGCGACCCAAGTGGGCACTGAGGTTGTTGAGACTTGAGGATTCACCGCACGATCCCACCGCGAATGCCACTACACTTGACAATCTTAACTTTTCAGAGGGGTTTGGAGCAGGGCGGCTCATGTTGGCCTACGCCTCCGGTCGCTGGTCTGTACTCTGTCTATTCCTCAGCATCAAGGCTAATGCTCCGCCATCAACACTCATTCTCATTAACTATCAGCCAGATCAGGCCAGCCGTCGCATCTTAGAAACTCCTGAAGAATGTGGCTCCTACCTCAGCACTATCTTTCTGCTATCGGCAACAAAATGAACGAGATTGCGAAGCCTCTAACAATTATCTGGACGATTTTCATTCCACTAACGTTTATTGTGGGTATCTATGGTATGAACTTTGATCCTGAGGCCTCCCCTTGGGACATGCCAGAACTGAACCGGTATTGGGGCTATTCGGCCTACTGGGCAATCATGCTCGCCGTCGCGGTCAGTTTGTTTTTCTTTTTCTGGTGCAAAGGTTGGTTCAAGAGCACCACCCGCTTGGAATCTCTGGACACTCAACACTAGTTCCTGGAAGGGTATGGAAACTTGCCCCTCGTACATTGCGTCAAATTGGCTTAGGCTGGGAAAGCAAAGGAAGTACTTTATGTGTAGAATACTCATTTGCAGCCTTTTTCCCAAGAATGGCACACACTTAAAACCGTGAAAGCCAGTATGGAAAAAGATCCCATCTCCCTTATGCATTCCATACTTAAGAAAAGGGCTGCACGTGGTGCATAAGTTTTGGTGTGAGTTAGGTAATAAATTGCGATCGCCACCCCTCTCCACAATCAAGGGACTAACTTTGGAGAGTTCACCTACTGCAATAGAGCATTCATTTAGGAGACTATATGAAACGATTGGCACACTTGGGTGTTTTGGCAGGGTTAGTGAGTAGCCTGTGGCTAGCACCCGCCCTCAGTCGCCATGATATTGCCACCGCCTTGCCCGAAGAACAAGTGCTGCGGATTCTCAGCAATGTACCCATTTTTATGATCACCAATGATAAAGGGGAACCGCTGACCGTTGAGATACCCAACCCTAAAGATCGCAACAAGAAAATTCAGGTCTTTACCTTCTTTGTCAATCAGCAGGATGCTCAAACTGCACTGAACGGGATTAAAACGCAGCAGCCGGAGGTGGGTCGCGTCGCTCGGGTCTCCGCCGCCGCCCTCAGTGGTGCCGTGAAAATTGCCCTCGAAAGTCAGAAAAATCCTGCCATCGGTGTGGACATTGTCCCCTCAAAACCGCAGCTGGAAGCAGCCGTGAACCTACTCAAGCAAAGTGGCGATCTCGTAGAACGGGATGGCAAAATTCTAACCAAAGATGGTCAACCTTTCATGGGCGGCACCCCCCTGTTCTTCCTGGCGGATAGCAAAACAGGCAACCCCATCGCCATAGAAGCACAAATGCGCGAAAACGGCCAAACTCGAACCCAGCGGTTTATTCCTTTTTACTTTGACAAGGCGCAACTTCAACGGGAGGTGGATCAAGCCCGCCAACAGCGTCCTGAACTCGCTAAAGACACCGGTATTCGCGTTGTTATGCTGGATAATCTGGTGACAACCATGTTGAGCACCAACGATCCTGTGGCGGGTCAAATTCAACTAGTCCAAACCCCTGAGGCCATTCAGTTCGCGCTGCAACAAAGCGGTGGCAACAATGCCCAGCGACCTAGTCCGGCCAATCAACCCGCTGCTCCCCAACGCCCAAATCAACAAGGGGGGGGTACAGGGAGCAATCAAGGCACCAATCGCAAGCGCTAAGATACCCCCATGCACTGGCCACGCTTCCTGACGGGAATACTTCTCCTTGGTTTACTGTGGGGATGTACCCTGCCCGAAGTGCGAGCTGAGGAGCGCCTATTTCTGAATGTGGGGGTGGAATTTCGCGGCGAAGTCCAACTGCCCGTTGGCAGTCAGTGGCAGGGTACGGAGGTGGGGGGGCTGTCGGGTTTGACGTACGATCCGCGCCAACGGCACTTCTATGCCATTAGTGACGATCGCCAGCAGCCTCGGTTTTACACCCTCGAAATCACGCCCGAAACCATTGTCCCCAAGGGCGTGACTTTTCTTCGGCAGCCCAATGGGGAGGGGTATCCCGCCAACACTGCTGACCCTGAGGGGATTGCCCTAACGCCGGAGGGACACCTTGTAATTAGCAGTGAAGGGGTAACAGCCACAGCTAGTCCCCCTTGGATTAAGACCTTTGAGCGCGAGAATGGGCGAACCATTGAAGCTCTACCCCTTCCCCAGTACTATCTCCCTGAGGGGCAGCAGGGCATTCGCAATAATCTTGGTTTTGAGGCTCTGACGCTTTCCCCGGCGGGCGATCGCCTATTTGTGGGCGTAGAATCTGCCCTTGCCCAGGATGTCCGCCCCAATATCCCCCTTTACTGTCGCCTGCTCCACTACCTGCGGGGGGAGGTTGCCCCTGTGTTGTTGGCGGAGCATCTCTATCCCCTAGAGAACGCAGGAGCCATGTTTAATGGCCTTGTGGAGCTGCTCGCCCTCGATAACGGCGGCCATTTTCTGAGCCTAGAGCGCAGCTATAGCCCAAGGGAGGGGTATGGCATTAAGCTCTTTGAGGTTTCCCTTGGCGGGGCAACGGATACCTTGGGCATGGCCACCTTACCAGTTGATTTACGCGCCATCCGCCCTGTGCAAAAACGCTTAGTCCTAGATTTGAACACCCTGGGGATTCCCCTCACTAACTTGGAGGGGATGAGTTTTGGTCCTCCTTTGGCCGATGGGGCGCGATCGCTCTATCTCATCGGCGATAACAACTTTGATGGCAAAACGCCGACCCAAGTACTGATTTTTGCCTTGAGTACTAAACGCTAGGCTTCAACGGTCAAGAGTCCCAACTGAGCCAGCAAGCGATCGCCATCCACGTGCTCCTGCATCAGTTGCTCGACACATTTGACCTTGGCGACTTCATGGAGCCGCACCTGCCCGAAAGCCCGATCCACAATTTCCACAGCGGTCAGGGTGTCTAAGTCCACCGAGAGGACCGGAATTTCTAACTCCTCGGCGCGGGCAAGAATAGCCGGGGAAGGGGGCAAATGCCCCGTGAGAATCAGGCAATGGGTAGAGGTCTCCAGAGCCGCCCACTGAATATCGGTGCGATCGCCCCCCGTAATCACCGCCATATTGTTTGCTTTACGGAAATACTTCAGGGCGGCACTGACATTCATGGCTCCAATGGTGAGTTCTTCCACCAGCAAATCCAAGCGATCGGGACGGCACAGAACTTCGGCATTTAACTGGCGTACTAATTCCTTGACACTGACACTGCGCAGCAACTGACTGCGGGGCAACATGCCAAAAACTGGAATTTGGTGTGCCTCCAGATATTGGCGAACGGCGGATAAAGGTTGAGTCTCGGGTTGGGGAATATCGTTGATGATGACCCCCAGCAGGCGATCGCTCAATTCCGACTTGGCTAGGAGTAGCGATTCCACCACCAAGGGGGACTCATAGCGCACTACCATTAAAATCGGTGCATCCAACACCGCTGCCATCTGGGCTAACCCCAAATCAAACAGCCTCCCCTCTGCTAATGTGGCTGGCCCTTCGAGGAGCACCAAGTCTTCGCGGTTGATATGGTGATAGGCTGCTAGGGCTTGGCGATAATCCTGCTGATCTGTGCCTGTGAGCCTTGCCTTGATGGCTTCTGGAGTGAGAGTGAGCAATGTGGGTCGCACATTCTCGAGATTGAGGGTTTCCTGGATAAAACTGACGTCGGCTTCGGTTTCTTCGCTGTCGGCGGCGGGCTGGTATGTACCTAAGGGCTTGCCGTAGGCAATGCGGAGGTGGCGATCGCGACAGAGCTTGGCCAAACCTAAAACCGTTGCAGACTTGCCGCTATAGGGCACCATTGAACCAATCAATAAATGCTTTGCCACCGTTGAGTTACTCCTCCCATGACCCCAGCCCTAAACACGCGAGTGTTACTCCAGCCGTAACAGCTTACGATAAAACGGTTTAGAAAAATCAGCAATACGATGCTTTTTGTAGTTAATGATCACGTCAATGAGATAGTCCACGAGTTCAAATGTAGTGATCGACATTTCGTACTGTAGATCAGGAGAGTTATCAAAGGTTACCGTACAGCGGGATAAATCCGCCGGCAAATTGGCAATTGTCCATGTGGCAACAAAATCAACATTGTTACCGCCTTCAATCCCCCGTTGTCCCTCCAACTTCCCCAAACGGTAGAGGGCAATGCCCAAGGGCAGCAGAGGACGTTTCTCAGCACGCATATAGGGGGCAAAGATATTCACTTCGCGGGGGTTGGCAGGCTGAAGCTGATCGAGGGCGGTCATGCAGGAATCCTTGGGTATTCAGTCTCACCGAGTGCTAAGGTCTATTCTACAGTTAGAGCAGGCAGCACAGTTGCCTTGGTTTTAGTAGCGCATTTTGTTTTGGTAACATATAGTTAACATACCTAACGAGCACTGCCTATGGTTTTTGATCCCGGAAACGCTAATTTCTACCAGTCTTCTACAGATGATGGACAGCCCAATCTGCTCCTAAAGTACCTGCAAAGTCAATCGCCAGAAGTTTTAAGCCGCATTGCCCGTTCCGTCAGTCCAGAAATTCGCCAAATTATCAGCCAAAATGTCCAAGGTCTCGTGGGGGGCCTTCCCTCGGAGGAGTTTAATGTGCAAATTGCTACCGATCGCGACAATCTTGCGGGGTTATTGGCCTCAGCAATGATGACGGGATATTTCCTGCGCCAGATGGAACAGCGCATGGAACTGGAAATGAGCCTTGGCGATCTACCCACTCCCTAAGTTCTGCCAAGATAAATTAATTTAATGCGAGTGTTGCTTGTGTCTAATCCTTGGCAACAGTTTAAGGCACTGCCTTGGCGATCGCTGGTGCCCACAGGTCTGTTGATTGCCTTGATTGCAGCGCTATTTGATACTGGTCTTTACTATATTGCCGCCACCATTACGGCAGTGCGCGAGGCACTAATCCTCCTGCTTCGGTCTCCCTTGGTTTTATTAGTCCGCCTTGGTCTGAGTATTGGCCTGGGTATGGTGGCAGTAATTTGTCTGGAGGTGTGGTTTAACCCAGCGCCTATCTCCAGCGGTACCCTCTGGGCGTTATTTCTGTGCGTCCTAATGGGCAGTGTATTCTTCAGCTTTTTTGGCGGCACTTTGGGACTACAACCCCTCTTTTTTCCCTTGACCGATGTGTTCTTGATTGGCACAGCCGTGGGGATTTTCTGGCAAGGTCGTCGCTATTGGCGGTATTAGGTTGATTCTTCAAAAGGAGACGCGGAGAGCTTCGGAACAACGGCACTAATCTCAGGGTTAAAAGTGCCATCAAAGGCATCGGCTCCCTGGAACAAATACCATACTGCCTCAATTACACAGGCAATGCGAGCAATACTACCCAGAGAACCATAGGGCACCGTTGAAAAGAGTAGCCCCAGCAGGAGATAAACGCCACCCCACAGAGGTTGACGCAAATAAAACTTATGGAGACCGGGGAGAAAGATACCGGCCAAGGCTAAAAGGATAGCGATCGCACGATGACGGTAGCTCATCATTGACAGCGGCAAATGACCCTACAATGGGATATTTTTTAGGTAATCTTTATTTATTAAATTTATCAGAATGCAAGCTTGAGCAATGCCGCCGCGCATCCTACGAATGAAGGGGAAGCGTCATTCCCTAGTTAGCGGCGAATAGGATATGGTTTTTCTAGCCAAGTATGGCACTATTGCCCGCCGGAAAGACTTCTGGGGATCCGGGCAGATATAAGGCCTGCTTGGCAAGGTACAACTGAACCTGTAAGTCCTGACATTACCCGATTTATAAACGTAGGGAACAGGCGAGAAGTTGGCATGAACCACTTCAACCCAAAACCCCCAGGCAGAAATGACCTGGGTTGCTGCAAAGGCAAAAGTTCCCGGCAGTAGGCGAGAATGCCGCCTCCCTCTCTGGTAACAGGATTGGGAAGCCGCTTATCAGCGGAGCCTTTACGAGTTTGGTTTGCCCCAGCCGCTATCTGTTGCTGTCTTTATTTGCCTTGAACGGCAACCCACTGCTGGGCGAGAGGTCAAATGGTGGGAACGCTTTGCGGAAGCCGCTAGCCACTACCCAGACCGCGTTGACTTAACAATTTATTTCCTTGGTGAAAAACGGCAAACCCTAGAGGTGGCGGCCAATGTTCGCTACCAATTGCTACCACCGCAGTTCAGCACGCATTCACTGGAAATGATGTGCCAAGGGGCGGGCATGACCGACGTGGCTCCCTTGCATTGCGCATTGCAGCACTATTGACACTGATTTGCCGTTGCTGACCCGCACCTATTCACGGGAAATTCTTTGGCCCATGAGTGGCCGCAGTTGGGGGCGAGACTTTTGGCGCTGGCTATAGCTGGAGAAATAACAAGGGGATCAGTGGCTTGGTTGCCGCGCCGAACGCAAATTGGCAGACCTTATGCGGGCGAGCGATCGCGGATTGGCTCCTCACGTTTTTGCCTCCTGAGCGGGTGGTGTGGTTTCAGCGAGGGATTGGTCGCGATCGCTTTCATCCTCGCCTTCGCAATCTCCAATGGCTGCGGGAAGAGTATTGCCTACCAGCAGTGCCGGTCATTCTTTTTGTCGGTCGGGTGGATGCCAGTAAAAATGTGCTTCTGTTGACGCAGGCAGCTCAAGCGCTAGTGAACCCAGGGAAGGCGTTCCATGTCCTAAACAGGCTGCAATTGTCAAGAAACTTTCGGGCGATCGCGTCACTCTCCCAGGGAAGGGGGATCAAGAACCATTGGCGGCAATTTATGCCAGCAGTGATCTGTTTGCCTTTCCCTCAGAGTTGGAAACTGGCCCAATGTGGTGGTGGAGACACGGGCAGCGGGGTTACCCGTCGTCATTTCTGGGTTTGAGGCGGGCGTAAATATGTGCAAGCTTCAGGGGAGGATGGGATCGTGGTTTACAGTCGCGACCTCCAAGATTGGGCAGCCACCATTACCCCGCTTCTAGAAGATGCCCCCTACCGCCAGCAGATGGGGGCACAGCCACCCCAGACCACTTAAGCGACGTGCCCCACGGGGCAGGAAGCCTTTGAGCAGAGCATTTTGTGCCAATGGGAAGTGGTTGCCCAAGCCTATGGCTGGCCTCAAAACGCCTGATCTTCTAAAAGAGCCTCTAAAATCAAGGCCATGTGAGTCCAGTGAGTCCCCCCCTGGCAAAAGACAATATAGGGCGGACGCAAGGGGCCATCGGCAGACAGTTCCGACGTACTGCCATCAATAAATGTGCCCCCAGCCATTACCAGATTATCGGCATAGCCGGGCATTGGTGCGGGCACTGGGTCTAAGTAAGAGCCTACCGGCGAGTAGCGCTGCAACGTGCGGCAAAAGGCAATGAGCTTCTCTGGACTGCCCAATTGAATGGCCTGAATGACATCGCGGCGGCGGGCGAGGGGGGCGGGGTTGACAGGATAGCCCAATTGATCGAAAACATAGGCTAAAAGATGGGCACACTTGAGGGCTTCGCCGACCATCTGCGGCGCTAAGAACAGTCCTTGAAAGAGCAGACGGTGTTGATCAAACGTGGCTCCCCCTGCATGGCCAATTCCCGGTGCCGTCAGCCGGTAACTGGCTTGCTCAATGAGATCGGCGCGTCCCGCTAAATAGCCCCCCGCCGTGGCAATGGTGCCGCCGGGATTTTTAATCAGGGAGCCTGCAACTAAATCGGCGCCCACATGGGGGGGTTCTTGGGTCTCGACAAATTCGCCATAGCAGTTATCCACAAAACAGACCACATTGGGGTTCTGCCCCTTAATCAGTTGGACCATTTTGCCAATGTCCTCAAGGCTAAGGCTGGGGCGCCAAGTATAGCCACAGGAGCGTTGAATCAGCACCATGCGAGTCTGCGGCTCGACACAGGTGGCGATCGCCCCCCAATCGGGTTCGCCATTCTTTAGGAGGGGAATCTCGCGATAGTGAATGCCAAACTCCTTGAGGGAGCCTTGGCCGTGACCCCGCAGGCCAATCACCTCTTCTAGGGTGTCGTAGGGAGGACCGGCCAGGGAAACCAGTTCATCGCCGGGGCGAAGCACGCCAAAGAGGGCCGTGGCGATCGCGTGGGTACCAGAGACAAATTGCACCCGCACTAGGGCAGCCTCTGCCCCCATCACCTCTGCAAAAACGCAATCGAGCACCTCGCGCCCCAGATCCCCGTGGCCATAGCCGGTCATGCTACTAAAGTGGTGCACCCCCAGCCGCTGCCGACGGAAGGCGCTAAGCACCCGATCTAAATTTTCTTTGACACGGCCATCAATTTCCGCAAAGGTGGATGTCAGGGCTGCTTGGGCAGCCGTTAAAAGTGGCGTTTTCACGTCGAGACCAAGGATTGAGTAAAGGCTTTGACGCTCATCCCGCTAACGCTATGCCTAACGGCAGGCTCACGCCAACGCGTATAGCAGGAGATTCCCCGTTCACAGAGTCTTGGCTAGATGCCCCAAAGGACACCCCCGCCAGAACCTCTCCAGGGGCATTTTCAGCACTGTCCGCCCGACAGCGCTTCTCGAATCTATTTCGCAGCACCAGACCACTGGCAATATCTCTAGGCATGATTCATGCCAACGGGTTGCCAGTGTTTTGCGTACCGCTTCACCGCAACCGGGGCACTCCTGAGAGGTGCCCGCTGCCTTCTCTTTGACCACGGCCTTGCCAATACGTTCGTACAGCCGTGAGACCCAACCTGTTTTCGCTTCAGTCTGCGTTGCAGCGATTTAAGCTTGCGTTGCAGATCTACGAAAAACTTGGGGCGCTTTAGTTGAAGCCCGTCCGAGGTGCAGAGAAAGTATTCTAGGCCAACATCTACGCCAATCACATGACCTGGGATGGCAATATCAGCCTGAAACGCGAGCATCACGTAATAACCTGATGCTCGTTTGACAACCCTGGCTTGCTTGGCCACAAACCCATCAGGGTAGGGTCGCAACCTGACCTAGGCCAGGGATTTTGACAAACCCTCCCCCAAGTGGTTTTTTGCCCAGTTGAGGGAAACTGCATGACCGCATTTGCCCCGATTTCCCAGCCCCTAACTTTTTGCGACGGTCAAACGCTTGGTCTAGCCGCCTCAAGACTTGCTGCAATGCCTGGGCATTAACCGAGGTCAGATCAGCATTTAGCCGCTTCGCCTCAGTCAGTCGTTGGCACTGCACCCAGTCAGTCGTTGGCACTGCACCTTGAAACTGGGGTACGGCTCATCAGCCGGGATGATGTACTCGCCACGCAGAGAGCAGGCATTGACCGGGCACTTGCGAGAAGCAATCCAGTCTTTGCGCTCCCTCAGCGCGTCATTCCAAACCCGGCGACAGACCTCTAGATCATGGTCGATCTGTTCGGCCTGCTGCTTAGTCGGTTTTAGCTTGTACTCGTATGTCAGGGTTAGTTAAACTAAGCGATCTTATCACTAAAACCGCTCGTCTTCAGAACCGGACGTGAGATTTTCACCTCATCCGGCTCCTCAATCAACGGACTCTTGTCATGAGCACCAGCAGACTCGTCTATTCGTGTCTTTGCGTCGTGGCAATGCCTGTGGAGTAATTGTAGGTTGTCATAGGTGTCTTTCCCCCCAAGCGAAAGGGGTATGACGTGGTCAAT
>NZ_CALGOG010000072.1:0-20244 GCF_937958135.1 uncultured Thermosynechococcus sp.
TATCTTGGCTGATGGACGCTCTACGGCGAGTTCCGCCGGATGTGAAGCCTGTGGAGAGGAAGGCGCTGGCCGCTACCAGACGGTAGCAGCGAAACCGGCCTCGGTGAAGCAGGAAGCAAGCAGCCCCGTAGGGGTCTTAGCGAGTAATGGCTAGATTTGCATAGGTATTGCAGAACGGTGTAAGTTCCCTCATCACTCAAGGTAAATGAGAACGCTATCCCCTCCCAAGTTCAGTGGCCGATGGTTGAGTGCGGTGGGGGCGATCGCGCTATGGATGTTGCCTCCCCTCAAAACGGCTGCCAATACTCCCCCAGAAGAGTTACCACCGGCAGTTGCAGCGGCGATCGCGCTGCCGGTCAATGAAAAGCAGGTTGTGGTCAGCGAGCAACCCTCAGCAGTGGGCTTAACGGTACCCAGTCTGTGGTGGGCAGTGCAGCAGCTGGGTGACAAGGTCGTTCAAGGCTGGCAGGCCTTTCCAGCAAGAGGGACGCCAGGGGGTAGAATTGAAGCCTTTGTCTCCCCTTCTGCTTGGGGACGCCTGCCCTATTTACAGCGGTTTGCCTTGATTTACCAGTTGGGCAATGCCAGTCGTAGCTTTGGCTATCAGTTGATCCTGCGCAATCGCGTAGCGCGCCCTTGGGGCGATCGCCGACAGATCATTTACGGCGCCTACACCTGTCAATTTGATGCCCTACCCTTTGAATATCTGCCAGAAGTCACCGATGCCGCAGGCAACCCAATTCCGTTTTTCCCACCCAGTAGTGAACTCGCCTGTCAAGTTTGGGTCAATCCCAATATTCCCGTAATGTTTCCAACCCCAGGACTTCGCTAACATCAAAAAAATCATCGGGGACTTGCATCACCCCCTAGCCAAGATGACATAGGTGCTGCCCCCCTCAGGGAGCCAAGGATTGAAAGGGCTTGTCCACAGCCGCCCACAAATTGCCCCGTGGCTCCATTGCAACGAGTCCACCCCTCCTCGTTGGCTCAATACCTCTCGCCAAGGGGGACTTCAGCAGTTATGAATTGAAACAATAACGGCGTAAAGGTATGGAGAGTAGGGAACTCGAATCCCTGACCTTCGCGGTGCGATCGCGACGCTCTACCAACTGAGCTAACTCCCCAATTCTTCTTTTAATATACAGTAAACGAGGACACAATGGTCTTAAATTGGTCTTCCACCTTGGGCCAGCGCTCTTCTGGAGCTGACACACTCAAGGTATAGACCTTACCGCGGCTCACCACAATACTCGACAAATTGTGCCGCTGCTGAGCATTGTCCCTATCTCCCGGCAGGGTAACAGCATACTCCAGAATATAGTAGGTCTTATCATCAACCTTTTGGGAGCTAGCGGAAATTAGAGCAGAACTGCGCCCGCTTTCACCGGGGGCAATGATATTCCGCAGCAGGCGATCGCCCACCTCCTCCGGTGACCCCAATTCCTCAAGGGACTTTGTGCTCGACACAGGATTAACAACAACGCTGACGTTTTCAGTCGTCTCAATAATGTCGTGAAAGACCACATCCACCGGGTCTTCAACTTGTACCTGTACCCAGCCACGCGGGTAGAGAAATTGATAACCATCGTAGCTATCCACATAGGCCTGTAGTCCACTGGTGACCGAACAGCCCCCCAGCAAAACCGCAAGAATGGCCAACGCTGTGGCAAAAAATCGTTGAATCATACCGTCCTTTTGCGCTGTTTTTCCCTATTGTGACACCGAAGCGGGTGCAGCGACGTGCCGCAATTCCTCTGGATGGGAGGGGGGGATACCCTCAATCGTAATCAGGGATTCCGTAACTGCGCGCACAATGGGAATCGCCACCGTTGAGCCATAGGCATCATCCCCCTTGGGTTCATCCACCACCGCCAAAATCACGTACTGCGGCTGCTCTAGGGGAAAGACAGCAACAAAGCTGGTAATACGCAAATTGCCATAGGTACCGCCAATTGCCTTTTGCGCTGTCCCCGTTTTGCCCCCCAAGCGATAGCCGCGAATCTGAGCCGTCTTGCCGGTGCCAGAGCGCACAACTTCTCCGAGCATTTTGATCACCGCCTGACTGGTGCGCTGTGAAAAAACCCGCCGAGGGGGGCGTTGTTTAAGGCGTTTTTGCAGTTGGCCATTTTCATCGTAGAGGCCATCAATGACATGGGGAGTAACCATCTCCCCCCCATTGGCGATCGCCCCCAGCAGTTGCACTAGGTGCAGAGGCGTCAGGGAAAACCCTTGGCCAAAGGCCGTCGTTGCCGGTTCAATGGGGTAATTCATAAATTGCTCCGGCGGCTTTAATTGGGCAGCCGTTTCAAAGGGGAGATCACTGCCTACCTTCTCGGTCAGTCCCAAGCGATGCAAGTAGCGATAGTAGTGGCGGGCTGGAATGCGGCTCATCATGTGTACCATCGCCACATTGCTGGAGTAAGCCAAAACCTGCGGGATCGTCAGCGCCCCTCGCCCCCCGCGTTGACTGTAGTCATTATTTTGAATCGGCCAGCCACCGACAAAAATTCGCCCTTCGTCCGGCAGCACTGTCTCTGGAGTAATGGCATTGAGTTCAAGGGCGATCGCAACGTTGATGGGCTTAAAGGTTGATCCCGGCTCATAGAGATCCGACACCGCCCAGTTGCGAAACAGGGCTGGATCAGCACGATAGTAATAATTGGGATCGTAGGAAGGCTCTGAGACCAATGCTCGCAGTGCCCCAGTTTTCACCTCTAGGACAATCACCGTGCCCCGTTTGGCATTAAATTTGCGTAACTGCTGTTGCAGGGCTTGACGTGCCGTTTGTTGCAAACGACTATCAATCGTAAGGCGCACATGGTATCCCTGACTCAAAGCGCGTGGATCCACAGGGGCAAGGGCCGGCAACCACTGCCCCAGGGCAGTCATGGAGAGGAGCTGGCGGCTATGGGGAACCTGGAGAAATTCGTTTTGACTAAACTCAATTCCCGCTTGGCCTTGGTGCTCTCGATCCACATAGCCCACCACACCTGCCATCAACTCCTGCTGAGGATAAATACGCTGCCACGCTTGGTTGAGTTCTAGGCCATCGTAGTTGAGGGCACGAATTTTGGCAGCAGTGTCCTCGTCAATGTCGTAGGCTATGGGGACGCCCGTAGGATAGGTGCTGAATTTGGCCAACAGTTGCTCTGGAGATTGCTTAAGTAAAGGCCCTAGATCGCGGGCGATTGCTGATCGCTCCACTTTGAATTGAATCGGATGGGCAAAAAGGGTAAACACCGGCCGATCTAGGGCAACAACCGTCTCCCGGCGATCAGTAATTGGGTAGCGTGCCAAGGTTGGCGGGGTGTAGTGCCGTTGTTGTTGCTGTGCCCGTGCCGCCAAGGTTTCTGCCTGCACCACTTGCAAATAAACTAGGCGGGCAACCACGCTTCCCATCCCCAGGAGTAAAAAGCCAAAGATCAGGCCAACCCGCAAGGGTGGCAAGGATTGGTTTTGGGGGCGAGCCGTCGTCATACCGGTCAGTAATTGACAGTGCGCTGAGGTGGTGTCGTCACAGGTGGCCGCTCAAAATGTGTTTTGGCAGTAATCTTGCCCTCCTTGGGCACAAAAAGAATATGTTGCGGCGTTTGGGGCACAAGGCCTTGGGGAGCCTGTTGCACTTGCTGCGTCACCCGATAGCGCAGGGTTTCATTGCTCACGAGTAGCTCTCGCTCTTGCCGTTTTAGGGTTTCCAAGCGGTCATAGGCTCGACTCCACTGCTGCTCACAGAGGGCTGACCAACCATAGAGAGGAAGGACAGCCACGAGGGCACCGGTGGCCGCCACCCCGGAAACCCATTGAATCCCCAGCAAAGTTTTCTGCCAAAGGGGCATCTGTGGCTTGGGGAGTGGCCGAATTTCCGTCAGCGTTGGCGATGATTGGGGAATCAATCGGGATTTGAATTTAGGGGCAGCAACCATAGACTCCAGCACTCCTCAGCAATTTATTACCCTAAAAGATTAGGACCCACTGTAAAGATACCCATAAATAAACCATCATTCGGACAATTCATGCAGAAGTACGCGCTGCAATTCGCAGCTTTGCTGATCGCGATCGCGGGTTGAGGGCAACTTCCGCTGCATCGGCCACAATGGGTTTACGAGTCACGACCTCCAAGAGGGGATGGGCACGCCACGCCTGCTTTACGCGGCGATCCTCTAAGCTATGGAAGCTAATAACGGCAATGCGTCCTGCGGGCTTTAACCAGTGGGGCGATCGCGCCAAAAATTGGTCAAGCACCGCTAGCTCTTGGTTCACATAGATCCGCAAAGCCTGAAAAACCCGCGTGGCGGGATGAATGCGTTGCCGGGGAGAAGCCCTGAGGCAGTGGGCAACCAACCGTGCCAGTTCTCGGGTGCTATGGAGGGGGCGCTGGGCAACAATCTGGCGAGCAATGCGGCGGGCAAAGCGTTCTTCTCCATACTCATAGAAAATATCCGCCAGTTCTTGCTCACTGTAGTGGTTGATGACCGTTGCGGCTGTCAAAGGGTTATGGGGATTCATGCGCATATCGAGGGGGGCATCAAAGCGAAAACTAAAGCCCCGCTCTGGGCGATCCAACTGGGCAGAACTGACTCCCAAATCGGCGAGAATGCCATCAAACATCGGTTCAGCCACAACCAGATCGGCAAAGTTGCCTTGCCAAAACTGGACGCGATCCCCAAAAGGAGCAAGGAACTCCTGAGCCGCTGCTAAGGCCATCGGGTCCTGATCAATTGCCAGTACGCGACAGGTCGGCTCCGCCCGTAATAAAAGTGCCGTGTGTCCACCCCCTCCTACCGTTGCATCCAGGTACAGCCCCCCGGCCTTGGGTTGGAGAGCCGCAAGGACTGCGGTTGCCAGCACCGGTTGATGGTAGGTGGAAAATGCCAAATCTTGCATGAGCGGATCAGAAGCAGCGTAGAATTTGCCACAGCACAGTCCCTTGGAGAGTCGCCGCCGTGAACGATACTTCCTTCAACTTAGCCGACGAACTGCTGATACGGGATCAACTCGTGCAGCAACTCTCAGAGGAACTCTATCAACTCATGGTGCAGCATCCTGAGTTATTTGTGCGTTTTTACCAAGCTCGCAAAGCCGAGGCCGCCAATGCCGAAGCCCTGAAGTTGCTGCAAGCACAGGTGCAGCAGGTGGAAGCACAAATCACGGCCTATCAGGAGCAGATTCTGGCCTACCAGCAGCAGGCACAAAGCCGCGAAGCGCAAATGAATGACTTGAAAGCTCAAGTGATTGAATTGAGCGATCGCAACCAGATGCTAGAGCGCGTCATTCAAGAAATGCCCGAAGTCTATCGGCAAAAATTCAGCGAGCGGCTCGGTCAAGTTAAACTTAAGATTGAAAACCTTGAAAAAGAAAACGCCCAACTGCGTGCCGAACTGCGGAATCTGCAAACCCTCTTGGCCGCCCAAGCCCGCCAGCAACAACAGCAGGGATTACCTCCACTACAACCTGCCCGCGTTGGCTTGATTCCCAGCTTTAATATCTAGGTAAACAGGAATCAAAACGTGACCGCTGCCAACGAAGATCTGCGGGAACTCAAAAAAATACTAGAAGACTTTTTTACAGGGCTTCCCGTCAAGGTCTATTTATTCGGCTCAGCCGCCCGTGGTACTCTCCGCCAAAGCTCTGACTTAGATGTGGGGATTTTGCCTCTTGCACCACTGCCCGTGGGGCTGTTGAGTGAGTTGCGGGAGCACCTAGAGATGTCTAATTTGATCTATCCAGTCGAGGTTGTGGATTTATCAGAAGTGTCTGCCGACTTTCGATCGCGAGTGATTGCAGAGGGAATTGAGTGGATCGGCTCAGGGAACGATTAGTAGTTGCCCAAAAAGCGCTGGCTACTTTGCAAGAACTGCCGTTGGGTGAGCGCACAGATACGATTATTCGTGATGCTGCAATTCAGCGATTTGAATACACCCTAGAAGCAGTCTGGAAAGTAGCACAGCTATATCTACGGGAACGCGAAGGATTAGACATCGCCTCACCGAAGGGAGTAATCCGTGCTTGCTTGGCCGTTGGCTTACTTACTCCAGAGGAAGGCCGTTTAGCGCTAAAAATGGTAGACGATCGCAACTTGACCGTCCACACCTACAATGAGACCTTGGCAGATGCGATTTTCTCGCGGCTAGCCCAGCACGCCATGCTGATGGATCGCTGGTTGGCTGCCCTCGCAGCAGGAGGATTGGAGGATTGAAAATACGGATTTGGTGTGCGGCACAGGCAAGGGAAGCCGAACTATCTGCGGATCAAGTGGTGACCCAAGTGGTACCCCTGCTGCAACAGTGTCAGGACAGTGCCGAGATTGCCGTCTGTCCCCTCGATGCCCCGATCGCGATCGCTCCCCAACCGCAGATCCTGGACTATAGCCTCACCCATTGGGCACCCTTGGCGCCTGACCTTTGGCAGCAGTGTCAATCCTTAACTGCCTTGGTCTCCCGGTGGGGGATACAAACTGGCACAGGGGGTCTCTACCAGTTACCACTGGCGCAAACGGCAAAAGGGACGCTCTTTGGCGAAATTATTGGCTGTATTGAAGGGACATGGCAGTTACCAATCCATGCCAGCGATCGCCAGCGACAAACCCTCTATGCCCTCGGACGACGACTTCTAGATCAGTTGCAAGCACCTGTAGGCTGCTATTTTCTGCAATTTGACTGGCAAGGAGAAGTGATCTTTGAACGGCTGTGGCCTTTTCCAACGGTGGCCGCTCTGGCGAGTATTGGTGTGCAAACTCCCGATTGGTTGACGGCTCACTACCGGTGTTTAAGGGGGATACCATTGCGGGATCTGCGCATTCCTGCTCGCGACACCGTACGACGATTAGAATAGAGAGCGCAGTGTTGGGACACCTGAAACGTGAAGATAGTTGGCCGGTCCCTAGTGGGTTGGCAAGCGGTCTATGATATTGGTTTAGCCGGCGATCACAATTTTCTCTTGGCCAATGGAGCGATCGCCGCCAACTGCTTTAACAAGTCTCACTCCACAGCCTACGGCTATGTGACATACCAAACCGCCTTTCTCAAGGCCAACTTTCCTGTTGAGTATATGGCGGCGCTGCTGACGGCCAACAGTGGCGACCAAGACAAGGTACAGCGCTATATTGCCACCTGCCTCAGCATGGGGATTGAGGTGCTGCCCCCCGATGTGAATCGCTCGGATATTGACTTTACGCCGGTGGGGGACAAAATTCTTTTTGGTCTGTCAGCAGTGCGCAATGTCGGTCAGGGACTGATTGAGGCCATTTTACAGGCACGGGCAAAAGGGGGTGCCTTTCAAAGTTTGGCGGATTTTTGTGAACGGATTCTGGATAGTCGCATTCTCAACCGCCGTGCCCTTGAATCCCTCATTGCCTGTGGTGCCATGGATAGTCTCCATCCCCGGCGCAACCGCAACCAACTGATGCAGGATTTACCTCTCGTCTTGGAGTGGGCGCAGGCACGTGCCAAAGATCGGGCGGTGGGGCAAGTGAATCTCTTCGATATGCTGGCAGGTGGCTCCAGCAATGAATCAGCGCCCAGTGCACCCCCGGTTGATGATTTACCGGATGCCGAAAAGCTTCGCCAAGAGAAAGAGCTGCTGGGATTTTATGTGTCGAACCATCCCCTTAAGGATATTCACCGACCCGCGGCCATGATTGCCCCCCTTAGCTTGGCGGATCTCGAACAGCCCACGAGTCAAGGGATGGTAAGTGTGATTGCCCTGCTGACGGGACTTAAGCCCATTACCACCAAGCGCGGCGAGCGGATGGCCATTGTCCAATTGGAAGACCTCACGGGTCAGGCAGAAGCAGTGGTTTTTCCTAAAACCTACGAGCGCATTCATGGACAATTGCAGCCCGATCGGCGGCTGTTGCTGTGGGGAACGCTGGAGATACGCGACGATCGCCCCCAACTGCTGATTGAAGATGCTGAACCCCTTGAAGAGGTGAAACTAGTGCTGGTGAATTTACCCGTGGAACAGGCAGGGGACCTTCAAGCCCAAAATCGCCTCTCGGAGGTGCTCAAACAACAGGCGGGAGAGATGCCCAAGGTGCCGGTGGTGGTCAAAGTAACCGATGGCTACCACACCCAGTATGTTCGCCTAGGGCCGCAATTTCGCGTTGAGGATGCCGATCGCGCCCGCCATGCCCTCACCAGTGCCGGTTTTCACGCCCAAGCCAGTGAACTCCTCAGCCTCAAGCTCTAGGCAAAGACATCCCTAAAGAAGTCAATCGCTTCCTTAAGGGCAGTAATAAACTGATCAATTTCAGTGCGGGTGTTGTAGAAATAGAGACTTGCCCGTGCCGTGGATTGAACCCCTAAATGGCGGTGCAAAGGCTGTGTGCAGTGATGTCCCGCTCGGATGGCAATCCCCGCCTGATCAAGAATGGTCGAGAGATCATGGGGGTGAACCCCCTCCACGGTAAAGCTGGCCAAGGCAGCGCGATCGCCCGACTTCGGGCCATACACCGTCACGCCGGGAAGCTCTTGGAGGCGTTCAAAGAGATAGGCCGTGAGTTCCTGTTCATAGGCATGGATGTGCTCCATCCCCCACCGGTTCAGGTAATCTACCGCTGCACCAAGGGCGATCGCCTCGGCAATAGCGGGCGTTCCCGCCTCAAACCTATGGGGAATATCGGCATAGGTGGCATGGTCGAGAAAGACATCGGCAATCATTTCGCCACCGCCCAAGAAGGGAGGCATTTGCCGCAGCAGCTCCGCACGTCCCCAGAGAAAACCAATCCCTGTGGGTGCACACATTTTATGACCGGAGGCCACAAGCCAATCACAGCCCAACTGTTGCACATCAACGGGAAGGTGAGGCACACTTTGGCAAGCATCCACCAGTACCCGCGCCCCCTTGGCATGGGCAAGGCGGACAATCTCCGGAATCGGGTTGAGGCACCCCAGCGTGTTGGAGACATGGGCGACCGCCACCAAGCGCGTGCGATCGCTCAAAAGGCTTTCGTAGTGGTTGAGATCAAACGTCTGCTCTGGGGTGAGTTCCACAAACTTGAGGCGAGCAGCGGTTTTCTGGGCAACAAACTGCCACGGAATCAAATTGCTGTGGTGCTCCATCACCGTCAGGATGATTTCATCCCCTTCCCGTAGGGTATTCATCCCCCAGCTATAGGCAACGAGGTTAATTGCCTCACTGGCATTGCGGGTATAGACAATCTCCTCGGAATGGGCAGCATTGACAAAACGCGCCACTTTCTCCCGTGCCCCCTCGTAAGCCGTGGTGGCCTCAGCACTGAGGGTGTGGACGCCCCGATGGACATTGGCGTTGTAGCGGCGGTAGTAGTCCTCAAGGGTATTGAGAACCGCCAAGGGCTTTTGGGAAGTGGCAGCATTGTCAAAATAAATCAAGGGGCGATCGTGTACCTGTCGCGCCAAAATCGGAAAGTCAGCACGGCAAAGGTCAGCGAGGGAGCGGCTCGGAGCGATTGTCATAACAGCAGGGTATCGGTTACGTCACGCGATTCTTAGAGAGAGTCCAAGAATACATCTTTAACTATACTCCCTTGCTCCCTAGGAAAGGCAGCGCCAACAGGGATTGCAAACTACTATCCTGATCTCCATGCCGAATAAATGTTATGAAACTCTAACATTTGATCCCCGCAAAGGGATAAACTGCGTATAAATTCCTAGGGGTATGCCGCGATTCCCTTGACGCCTCAAAGCTTTTTTGCCAAAGATCAAGGGCAAAGGATAGCCCTGTCATCAACCCACGATAAGGAGGCACCCATGCCGAAAGATCGCCCCCCTTTAGAAGAAATGACATTGCGGCAGTTACGGCGCGTGGCCAGTGAACTGCAAGTACCCCGTTATAGCCGTATGCGCAAAGATCAACTCCTCGCTGCTATCCGTGAAAAACAGGCACAAGCCAACGGAGCAACCACCACCATTTCTGTACAACCTGTCCCCTCTAGTCTGGAGTCGCAAGAAAAAGTGGAAGCAGCAAAGTTTGACCTTGGTCCTGCTCAAGAGGATATGCTTTTGGCCTCAGTGGATGAAGGCCTTGGGGATTTGCCCGGTGGCTATGGGGAAAGCCGCATTGTCTTGATGCCCCGCGATCCCCAGTGGGCCTACGCCTATTGGGATGTGCCCAACGAGCACCGCGAAGAACTGCGGCGGCAAGGGGGTCAGCAACTGGCTCTACGACTCTACGATGCCACCAATATCAACCTTGACAACCAAATTCCCCACAGTGTTCAGGAGTACCCCTGCGATGAGTTGGCGCGGGAGTGGTATCTACCGATTCCGGTGAGCGATCGCGACTATGTGGTGGAAATTGGTTACCGCTGCGCCGATGGCCGCTGGTTAGTCCTCGCCCGTTCTGCTGCCGTTCATATTCCTCCCACCTACCCCTCCGATTGGGTCTGGGATCAATTCATTACGGTGGATTGGGACATGGATCTGCGGGGCAAAACGGTCTTTGATCTGGGGGCACCCTTGGCCGGCGGCGGCGAACCCAATCCCATTTACGAAGGCATCTTTGCTATGGCCGAAGGGGCAGAAGCGCAGCGGGTGGCCGGTTCCCTGTTTGGCTCCATGCACCAAGTCCCCGGCTCCATCTCCCAGTTGCCGGCAATGGCCATCAGTTCCTACGTCTTCCCCTCTGGGGTTGGGCTATGGGCTGTGCCGACGGTTTCGGGGCTGACGATGTCGGGGGTTGGTTTCTCAGCTTCGGCAGCCCCCATTCGTCCGCGCAAATTCTGGCTGGTGGCCGACGCTGAACTCATTGTCTATGGGGCTACGGAGCCGGATGCCACCGTCACGATTGGTGGGCGCCCCATCAAACTCAATCCCGATGGCACATTCCGCTTCCAGATGTCCTTCCAAGATGGCCTCATTGACTTCCCGATCTTGGCAGTGGCAGCCGATGGCGAACAAACCCGCGCCATTCACATGAAGTTTACGCGGGAAACCCCCGAACGCCGCACCAATACCAAGGAAGAAGCGGTGCTGGAGTGGCTGGCCTAAGCTAGTTGGTTCAATGGATAAACTTCCTTCCCCCTGCCTAGCGGTGGGGGGATTTTTCATGCACGCAAAAAGGCAAGGAGTTCGCGATTCACTAGACCAGGGACTTCCTGTTGTGCCCAGTGGCCACAGTCGGGCAGGTATTTCAGCCGCCACGGCCCATGGAGCCATGCTTCGATACCATTGGCAAGACTGGGTTGGGCGAGGGGATCATCGGCGCCCCAGAGAATAAGGGTGGGACTCGTAATGGCCTCCGTGTGCTGTTGTAGTTGGTGCCACCACTGTTGGGGTGAAAAAAGATGGCGGTAACTTTTAAGAACGGCAGCGATCGCCCCCGCTTTTTCCAGAGCCGCTTGATAGAGTTGCACGGTTTCTGCTGAAAAAGCAGCCTTGCGGATGGAGTAGCGTTGAAAGAGATCCTGCAAAAAACTACGCAGGTTATGCCCTAGCCAGTACTCCGCCAAGCCGGGGATATGACAGGCCAAAAGTGGCCAGTTGCGCCAAAAATGCTGTAGCTGCTGCCAGAGTTCTAGTCCTACCCGGTAGGGGTGCGGGGTATTCAAGACCGCTAAATGCTGTACCCTCTGCGGAAAGCGTGCCGCTACGTGCCAAGCAATTAGGCCACCGCAATCATGGCCGACAATATGTGCTCGCTCATAGCCCAGTTCTTGGATCAGTGCCGTTACATCTTGGCTAAGGGTATCGAGATCATAGCCGTGGTCTGGTTTTTCGGAGTCATTGTAGCCCCGCAAATCGGGCACCACAACCTTGAAATGACGAGCTAGTACGGGAATTTGAAATCGCCAAGAGTACCAAAACTCTGGAAAGCCGTGCAACAAGATCACCAGATCACCGCTGCCTTGGGTGACATAGTGCAGGCGCACTTGGTTAACGCTGAGGTACTGGTGTTGCCAACTAAGGGAGTCTTCAGTCATCGAGGGTGGGGGTCAACGGAAGAGAGGTACCATTGAGAGGTGCTACTTCTAAGCTAGCACTGAGGCTCGATCTCCAGCACAATGCCGGGGAGGGCTTAAGGGGTTGCGGTATCCCTGTGTTGGGCGAGCGTCGTTACACCGTTGCTGGAACACAGGCTTCCTTAAGCAGATTGGCCAGTTCTTGGAGTTGGTTAATGGCCTCTGCCCCTTCCAGTTTCATGAGTTCGCGGTCATCGCGCATTTCAGTCCAAGTGATCCCATAGTCAGAGACCAGGAAGCGAATTAAGTGGTTGTCGGCCAAACTGACCATGAAGGAGGCACTGTTGAGTTCACCGCCACAGGTGTAGCAAGAGGCCATGTAGCCTCGATTTTCCAAGGCGATCGCTAGGGCTTGGAGATTGAGCACTAAGTCGCGAATAAACTGGCGGTGTTGTTCGGCTAAACGGTAAAACATAGGACAATGAACTCCACAAAAGAAATCAAGTGGTCAGAGAGCCCCAAGAGAAATATTAAGACAATCTTAAGAATGTACCACTATGTACCAATTTGTAAAATCTTATAAAAGGGATGTAAGAACGCAAAATTTGCTATAGGGGTGAGCAGTCTTGACTTTGCTTGAATCCAACGGCAACACACTCTAACAAATGCACTCTTGCGTCCGGTTCACCCTGGATTGCCGTGGTGATTGTTTTAGCTATGGCAACCTGCCACCTTCTTGAGGGGCTATGCTTTTCATTTTACTTTAAGATTTTCACTTTTAGGGTACTGTAGATCTAAAGACCTATTTTGCAAGACAATGCCAGCAACGACAATTGTTCCCGTTGCCCTTGCCATTCTCTACCAAGGCGATCGCGTGCTGATGCAACTGCGGGATGACAATCCCAATATTCTGTATCCCGGCCACTGGGGACTATTTGGCGGCCACCTTGAACCCGAAGAAGCTCCGATAGATGGTGTGCAGCGGGAAGTGTACGAGGAAATTGGCTACCACCCATCCCACCTGACCTTTTTTGGAGAGTACCACGATCCCCAAGTGCATCGCTATATTTTCACAGGCCCTTTAACCTGTGAACTGGAAACCTTAGTACTCAACGAAGGACAGGGCATGGACTGGGTACCCTATGATTCTGTGGTGGCGGGGGTTCACTACGCCAAATCCCTAGGGGAAGATCGCCCCTTGGGAAATATCCATCGGCGAATCCTGCTCGATTTCTTTAGGAGAGAATTGCAAGTTTAAGCAGCAAACTGTTGAAGCACCCGCTCAGGGGTTCCTAGCCCTTGGACAGAGCGATCTAGATACAAAACTTGATCACAGGTTGCCCTTACCCGCTCTAGGTGATGGGAAACCTGGAGAACCGCCCAACCTTCACTGGCTTTGAGGGTCTCCAATAGATCGTAGAACTGTTGCTCACTATGGAGATCCAAACCCGCGGGGGCTTCATCCAAAATCAAAAGACGACGGGGTTGCACTAAGCAATAGGCCAACAGGGCACGCTTGGTTTCACCACCCGAAAGGGAACTCATGGGTTGTGCCGCAAGATGCTCTAGGTGCAGACGCTGGAGACTTTCAAAGATGGCGCGATCGCGCTGCTTTCGGTACTGCCAAGGCCACTGCCATGTGGGTTGCCCCCAGCCCAACCCGACAAATTCCGCCACAGTGATGGGAATACGCGGATCACACTGAAAGTTTTGCGGTAAGTAGGCCACCTGCTGGCGCACATAGGGGAGGGTACGACGATACCTCATGCCGTGTCCCAAGAGGGTCACCCGTCCCTGCTGGTAGGGGATAATGCCAAGAATGGCTTGGATCAAGCTACTTTTGCCTGCACCATTGGGACCAATAACCGCCATGTTCATACGGGGCAACAGGGTAAAGGACACCCCTTCCACTGCCCAGCGATCGCCCCGCCGCACCCAGAGATTTTCCACCTCTAGTAGGTATTCACTCACAGCGCCGCCCCGACAGGCGCGTTCACCCGCATCCATGATCCCACCACAGCAATTGAGTCAGGACGACGATAGGCGCGCTGTTGCGCCCCAAAAGCCTCAGCCAGATTGCGAATATTTTGCTCCATAGTTTGCAGGAAGTAGGCAGGGGTGAGATCTGCTGCCGAGGGAGCACGCTCTAGGGGATCAAATACACTCACCCGCACCCCCAAATCCTTAGCTAGGCTCTCAAAGACCTGTTCCTGACCCGGTTCAGTCAGGAGCGTTTTTAGGTCACTTTGTTGTACCGCTTGCATCACCCGCTTCACATCGGCTGGGGACGGATTAACTGAAGGGATGCCCACAAGGTAAGTAGCCTTCAAGTTGTAGCTTTCAGCAAAGTAGGGAGCCACATCGTGGTAAACAACAAATGTTTTGCCGGCAAAGGGGGCGAGTTTTTCCCGTGCCAGTGCATCAAGCGCCTGTAATTTCCCAATAAAGGCTACACTGTTTTTCTCGTAAACTGTCGCCCCATCAGGATCAACGGCAATAAGACCATCGCGAATATTCTTCACTTGCTGTATGGCACGCTTGGGGTCGAGCCAGATGTGGGGATTGAATTTGCCGTGGCTGTGACCGCCGGGATCATGAGCGTGGTCGGACTGGTGATCATGATCGTGCTGTTCGCTGGCAATAGTCGCCACTCCCGCACTGGTATCAATAATCTTGAGGTCGGGGTTGGCAGCATTTTCAATGAGTTTATCTAGGAAGGTTTCCATCCCAAGGCCATTTTTAACCAAGACCCTTGCGCTGCTTAGACGTTGTACATCTTCAGGCCGCGCCTGAAAGTCATGCACTTCCCCGTTGGGGGGCAGGAGCTGCTCCACCTTAGCGCGATCGCCCGCAACTGCTTTCGTAAAAGCTGTAATGGGCAAGAAGGTGGTAACAATTGTCAGCTCAGGTTCTGGCTGGGTTACCTCTTGTGCCGTCTGTTGTTCCTGTGGTCGTTGGGCTTGGGGGGCACAGCTGCCTAAAAATACCCCAAGAATAACCAAAACTCCCCAAGGCTTCAGCGTAGCGCGAATGGGCATAGGCAGACAGGTGAATGATAACCATTCTCATATTTGCACACGAAGGAAGGGAGAGCAAGCAAAAATAAAGGGGCAAGCCTAGACTTCCCCCTCCTAAATACGCGTGGCGATCGCGAAGTCTTAGCCTTCCAGATTCAAGAAGGGCAAGAGCGCCATAATCCGTGCCCGCTTAATGGCGACTGCAAGCTGCCGCTGTTGTTTAGCCGTCAGACCCGTCACCCGCCGCGGCAGAATTTTACCCCGCTCCGTAATAAAGCGGCGGAGTAAATCCACGTCTTTGTAGTCAATGGGCTGGTTGGGGGGAATGGGAGAAACGCGGCGCCGATAAAATGTCATAGCCTTCCTCTAACTACTTGTAGTTATTTGATTTCTTTGTGAATGGTGTGCTTGTTGCAGTAGCGGCAGTACTTCCTGAGTTCTAACCGTCCTGGGGTGGTGCGGCGATTCTTCGTGGTGGTGTAGCGAGACACACCGGGCGATCGCTGCGCCGGATTTGTGCGACATTCCGTGCACTCTAGGGTAATAATAATTCTGGCGCCTTTTGCTTTAGCCATGGTTTTGCCTATTCATCCAGTGAGCCGATCTCTAATTATGGCAGATCTTTGCGGATTTTGCTCACCAGTTCGATGAGCTTGCGATCAAGGGCAAAGCCCCGCCGACAGCGATATACCTTTGTCCCCCCCAAGCGGTCGTGGAGCGTGCGGTGCTCTTCATCAATCCAAGCCAAGCTACAGTCCACGGCTAGGGGCAGTGCCAAGATCATGAAGGCCATACTAGGCCCTTGGGACTCCAAACCCGCCAATGCCAGTAGTGCCCCCACGCCAATCACCAGTTCTCGCTTGCTGAGAGAAAGGAGATCCGGAGTTCGCTGCCGCTGATCTAAAAGGCGCACATTCATCAGCCAATGGCCGGGGCTTTGCCCCTTATTACGATTGACCATTGCCACCCGCAGCAGCCACCACACCAAGGCAAACACAAAGAGCTGCCCCCACTGAATGGCGGCTCCCGGCCTGATACCGACAACACTCGTCAGCCAGATCAGGATAAAGTCAATGGTCGTGGCGATCGCCCGTCGCCAAGGCTGAGCCAGCGGCAGGGAAGGGGGATACTGACGGGAAAGTGCCATGACGAAAACGCGGTGGCAACAGGCCAGAGAGTAGCTAGACTAGTATAGCTTGATGCCGATTCCCTCAAAATGTTGCGGAGTTTAGACGGTGCAACCCGTTGACTTGACCACCTTGCGTGCTGTTTGTGCCGATCTCCAACATTGGCTACCGGCCCGGTTAGAAGCGGTTTATCAGCGCGATCGCTACACCATTGCCCTGGCTCTACGCACACTGAAAAAACAGGGTTGGTTAACCCTCAGTTGGCATCCTCAAGCGGCACGCATTGCCTTTGAACCACCGCCACCGCGCCAACCCGACACATTTACCTTTAGCCAGCAACTCCATGCCCAACTCAATCGCCTTGCCCTTGTGCGCGTGGGATTAGTCAACCCGTGGGAGCGAGTGGTGGTTTTAGAATTTGCCCCCCGTCCGCAGGAAGCAACGCAGTGGTATCTCTATGCCGAGATCATGGGCAAGTACAGCAACGTCATCCTAGTCAACGCAGAAGGCGAAATTGTAACCGCTGCCCACCAAGTCAAAGCCCAACAGTCGCGCGTCCGACCGATTTTAACCGGCCAACCCTACGTACCCCCACCCCCTCTAACGTCAGCACTGCCCAGTCGCAAAATTTCTTTTGAGCAGTGGCACCAGCAGGTGAGCCTGATTCCGGGACAATTGTGTCAGCAGCTCCTCAAGGCCTATCGAGGACTAAGTCCAGCCCTAGTACAGCAATTACTCGTGGATGCCGCATTGCCCCTAGAAAGTCGCACCACAGAACTAACTGCTGAAGAATGGCGACGGCTGTTTGATCATTGGCAACACTGGCTGGATTGCCTGGAGAGCGGGCATTTTGTCCCCCAATTCACACCAACAGGCTATCGCGTCATTCCGCCCCTAGGGAGTCAGCTGCAGCCAAGCCTCACCATCCATCAGCTCCTTGCCACCTATTACCAAGATCAACTGCGGCAGCAGCAAACACAGCAACTTCAGCAACAGTTACATCAAGCGGTACAGCACCAACGCCAGAAACTCCTAGCCAAGATTGAGGGCTTTCGGGAACGCTTGGCCGCGGCGGCCGGGGGCGATCGCCAGCGCTATCTTGCCGACCTACTGATGGCCCATGCCCATTTGTGGCAGCCCGGCGTAACCGAGCTGATTGTGATGGACTTTGTAACCCAAGAACGCCTCGCCATTGCCCTCTCTCCAGAAAAAAGCGCAATCCAGACGGCTCAAGAACTGTACAGGCAACAGCAAAAACTTAAACGCGCCCAACAGCACCTTAGCCCTCTCCTTGCGGCTGCGGAAAGTGAACTGGCCTATCTCGATCAAGTGGCGGCCACCCTTGCGACAGCCACATCCTTGGATGTCCTGGAGGAGATTCAGGCCGAACTGATTCAACAGGGATACTTGACAGCTCCTGATTACTACCGCCCCCCCACGACCCCCAGTCCTTACCTCCGCTACACGACACCCAGCGGCTTTACTGTGCTGGTAGGGCGCAACAACCGCCAAAATGAGGATCTGACGTTTCGGGTCGCCAGTCCCTACGACTGGTGGTTTCACACCCAAGAAATTCCCGGCAGCCATGTGATTCTCCGCCTTGAAGCAGGAGAGGTGCCCAGTGACAAAGATATTCAATACGCAGCGGATGTGGCAGCCTACCATAGCCAAGCCCGCGCCAGTGCCCAAGTCCCCGTGGTTTATACGCGCCGCAAGTATGTGCAAAAACCCAAGGGCGCCAATCCGGGCATGGTGATCTACACTCAAGCAACTGTAGTGTGGGGGCATCCGCTCAACGTTAGGGATTGCCCTACAGAGGCTCCTGGGGGAGGCGACCTATGCTAGGACGGGGGCGATCGCAACGGGATCGTGGCAGAATAGAACCGTATTTTAATGACACCCTTGACCGCTGAGGTTTTATGCTGCGCCTAAATCGAAACTCCCTAATTTCAATCCTATTAAGTGTTATTGCCCTTATTTTAGTTAGCTGTGGCGGCTCTAGTGCCACAACGCCACCGCCCCCCACCTATACTGAGCTGCAAATTACTCGCATTCAAGACTACCTAAGTGACATTGAGAAAAACGCCGAACGCTTTGCCGATTTAGAGGTCAGCGTAGCCAAGGGAGATTGGCAAGAGGCTCGCAATATTATGCGAGGACCCCTCGGCGAAATGTTGATGGACATGCGTGCTCTCAACCGCAACCTCTTGCCCAAGGATCAGGCCACACCGACGGCTTTGACCCGTGCCCTGACCGATGACTTTCTAAAGATTGATCAGGGGGCAGAGCTGGATAGCATTGCTGTGGCGCAGGAGGGCTTTCGAGAGGCCGAAGCGGACTTCAAAGCCTATCTCAACAGCTTGCCTGAGTTGTCCTAGTTTCCCGCCGTTCGCTGAGGGGATCTCCATTGCCCATGTCCTTTGTCGGTCTGCACATTCACAGTGATTACAGTCTCCTGGATGGGGCGAGTCAACTTCCCGACTTAGTGGCACGGGCAATGGAATTGGGAATGCCGGCGATCGCCCTGACGGATCACGGGGTAATGTATGGCGCAATTGAACTGCTAAAGTTATGCCGTGGCAAGCCCCTCAAGCCCATTATCGGCAATGAAATGTATGTGATTAACGGGGACATTACCAAGCAGGAGCGCAAGCCCCGTTATCATCAGGTGGTGTTGGCCAAAAACAAGCAGGGTTACCACAATCTCTGCAAGCTCACCACGATCTCCCATCTGCAGGGCTTCCAGGGCAAGGGGATTTTTGCCCGTCCCTGCATCAATAAAGAACTGTTAGCCCAGTACCGCGAGGGCCTGATTGTCACCAGTGCTTGTCTGGGGGGTGAGATTCCCCAAGCCATTTTGCAGGGCAAGCCCGATCTGGCGCGCCGTGTTGCCCGTTGGTACCAAGAGACCTTTGGCGACGATTTTTACCTAGAGATTCAAGACCACGGCAGTCAAGAGGATCGGGTGGTTAACGTTGAGCTGGTGCGCATTGGCCGCGAGTTGGGGATCAAAATTATTGCCACCAATGACTCCCACTTTATTTCCTGTCATGACGTTGAGGCCCACGATGCCCTGCTCTGTATCCAGACGAACAAGCTGCTCACCGATGACAAGCGGATGCGCTACAGCGGTACGGAGTACCTGAAATCCGCTGCTGAAATGGCGCGGCTGTTTCGAGATCACCTGCCCGATGAGGTGATTCAGGAGGCCTTGGCCAATACCCTCGAAGTGGCTGACAAGATTGAACCCTACAACCTCTTCCGTGACCCCCAAAGTCCGGCGTTTCCGGTGCCTGCGGGTCATACGGCGGATACCTATCTAGAGGAAGTAGCGTGGCAGGGTCTATTGGAGCGATTTCACCTCAGCGATCGCCAGCAGTTGGATGCCACCTATCGGCAGCGACTGGAATATGAATTAAAGATACTGCAACAGATGGGGTTCTCGAACTATTTTCTGGTGGTTTGGGACTACATCAAATATGCTCGTGAGCACAATATTCCCGTCGGACCGGGGCGGGGTTCAGCAGCGGGTTCCCTTGTAGCCTATGCCCTGCGGATTACCAACATTGATCCTGTACATCATGGCTTGCTGTTTGAGCGGTTTTTGAACCCTGAGCGCAAGTCCATGCCCGATATTGATACGGACTTTTGTTTTGACCGCCGCGAGGAAGTGATCCAGTACGTTACCCAAAAATACGGGAGCGATCGCGTGGCGCAGATCATTACCTTCAACCGTATGATTTCAAAGGCAGTGCTCAAGGATGTAGCGCGGGTACTGAATATTCGCTACAAACAAGCAGATGAAATGGCGAAGCTGGTTCCCGTGGTGCGGGGTAAACCGGTCAAATTAGCAGTGATGATCTCCGACGACACGCCTGCACCGGAGTTTAGGGAAAAGTACGAGAGTGATTCGTTGGTACGCCGTTGGATTGATATGGCAATGCGCCTTGAGGGCACCAACAAAACCTATGGCGTCCATGCAGCCGGCGTGGTGATTGCCTCAGAACCCTTGGATCAACTGGTGCCGCTGCAACGGAATAACGATGGTGCGGTGATTACCCAGTACTGCATGGAGGATCTCGAGTCCCTTGGCCTTTTGAAGATGGACTTTTTGGGTCTCAAGAATCTAACGATGATCCAAAAAACGCGGGAACTGATCCAGAAAAACCACGGCAAAACCCTTGATCTAGATGCCTTGCCTCTTGACGATGCCAAGACGTAT
>NZ_CALGOG010000073.1:0-36087 GCF_937958135.1 uncultured Thermosynechococcus sp.
CGAGCAGCACTCATGCCCACAATGTTGAATAGATGACGGTGACGCTCTTGGGGAACAAAGCTGTACACGGCTCCCTGCCACGCGATAAACGTGGTCTTGCCCGTCAAATCCGCCCGCACCCGCACCCAATCGCGGGCACTCAAGTATTTTTGCACAAATTCAACGGCAGGCATGGCTACTCCACAGGAATATTGGCAGCTTGCAATTGCACATCCTGATTCGGATAGCTAGCAAGGCGCAGTGTCAAGGTTTTTGTATTACCAAGGAGGCTTTTGGGGATAAGAATCGTGCCTTTGACCAGATCACTGCCAGCGGGCAATTCCGTCGGTAGGCCTTCAGTAAAGGCGCTCAAAAGGGCGCCTTTGTCATTTTTGATTTCGAGGAAGGTGTAGATAAACTGCACCCCTTGGCTACTGTCGTTCTTCAAGCGAACGTGCAGGGCTAAATCTTGGTCAATAGTGTCCACACGGCTAATTTCTAAGCGCACTCCCTTATCTTCAGCCACAATAGGCAATGTCCGACTTGCCTCTGATTTTGTTGCTGACGGTTCATTAGAGCTGGTGGGGGCAGGCACAATCTCGCGATCGCCAGAACTTTGGGTCATTTCGTCAATGCGAGCCTTGGTTTGGGCAATGATCTGTGCTTCGTCCAGAATGGGCGATCGCTCCCCTTGGCTTTGATCATTTGCATTCACGGCACTGCCAAGGATGGGATTCACCACCGGCTGGGATACACCGCGCAATGACTCTCGCCCCAAATGGTAGCCGATCAAAGCCGTGACAAGGGTAATGGCGGCGGTTGTACCGATCAAAACAAGGGAGGTAACAATTCCGGGATGAAGGGCACGCCGCATGGTTCTACTCCACCGAGGAGGGCTTCATCGAGGAAGAAACAGGGGGTAAGGGGGGCGGATTGTCGGGTAGCGCAAGGGTGGTATCCACATCCTCGGTATTAAGGCGCGATCGCACGCTCACAAGGAAGGTTTTAATCACCACGGCGATCGGCACTGCAATCAAGACCCCCACCAAGCCCGAAGCCCGCGCCCCCGTCAGAATTGCTAAAAAGACCCACACCGGATTCAGACCCGTAAAGCTGCCAATAATACGGGGAGCCACCACATTTTCAAGAAACTGCTGAAAGAGAAACGAAAATCCCGCCACCTTGAGGGAGAGCCAAACATCCTGAAGTGCCACCAGTAAACTAATGGAAATAATTCCCACCGTGCCGCCAAAGGGCACCAAGGCCATCACGCCAATGATCACCCCAAAGAGTAAGCCATAGGGTACCTTCAAAAAGATAAAAATTGTGGTCAAGCCAATGCCCATGCACAGCCCCAGCACCAATTGACCGATAAAATAGCTCTCAAAACTACGGCGAATGGTTTCTGAGACTGTGGGGCGCAGCGTATCGGGCAACCAACTGAGCAGACCCTCCCACAGTTCGTCACCGTGCTGAAGTAAATAGAAGGTGAGAACAACAGTCAAAATGAAATTAATCAGCACATCCACCACACTGCTCACCGTGCCCAAAATTAAATTCAGCGCCTCCCGCGCTAAGCTTTGCAGTTGATCCTTGAGTTTTTCCAGCAACTGGTTGGCAAGGGCATCCACATCTACCGTGACCGGTAAATTGAGGGAATCCACCCACAGCCCAAATTCCAAGAGTCGGCGTTGGCTAGAGTTAAACCACTCTGGCAGGCGGGCAATGAGCTGCTGCGCCTGATTAAAGAGATTGGGCACCACGACCAAGGCAATGATGGCAATCAAAACCAGTGCCAGCAGAAAGACAACCACTGCCGACGGCCCCCGCGGATTGCCCTGTTCTTCCATCCAGCGCACCGGATAGTTCAGCAAAAAGGCAAATAGGGAGGCAAGAACAAGCACCGCAACCAAAGGCCCGAAGAACTTGAGAACAGTGGCAAATGCCCAAAAATTGAGCGTCAGGATAGGCCCTGCCAAGCCAATAATTAGAAACCGACTGGCAATAGAAAGGCGATTCCACCAGTGACCCGAGGCCGCAGATTGGCTCATAGCTCTAAGCACAGTTGACGAAAGTGATTACCGCGTTCTTCAAAATTTTGATATTGGTCAAAGCTGGCACAGGCAGGGGAAAAGAGTACAGTTTTGATTGGGTACTGGGTCACCAGTTCAGCAGCCGCCGCCACTGCCCGATCCAGTGTCTCTATGATCTCATAATTTGTAAAGCCGATGGCTTCTAGACGCTGCGCAAACTGCGGTGCCGCTTCACCAATTAAGAGCACCCAAGCAACTTTTTCCTGAATTAAGTTGAGCCAAGCGCGATCATCCCCCTTTTTCGCCTGCCCACCGGCAATGAGAATCACAGGGCCGGTTACAGAACGCAACCCAATTTCGGCGGCGTCATAATTGGTGGCCTTACTGTCGTTGATCCACGCCACCTGTCGCCATTGGCGAATGCGCTCTAGACGATGGGGCACACCGTTAAACCCCGCCACCGCTTTGGCAATGGTTGCCGCAGGAATCCCCGCCAGGTGTGCCGCTGCCACCGCAAGCAGAAAGTTTTGCTGATTGTGTTGACCCGGCATCTGCAAGACATGGGTGGGCAGCAGAGGCTGATCCTGAACCCACACCTGATCCCCAGCAATATAGATGCCCTGGGCAATCCCCTTGGGTAGGGCGGCCGCCCCCTGGGTAGTGATCCACCAAGCTTGTGGCCAGCGATTGACCATGTGCTGACGCAGGTAGGGATCATCCCCATTGAGGATCACCTGTTTAGCCCCGTTCATTAGGTGGGCTTTGGTTTCCACATAGGCCTCAAGGGTGCCGTGGCGTTCCAAGTGATCCGGGGTGAGGGTGGTCCAAAGGGCAAATTGGGGTTGCAGGGGGGGGCTGGACTCCAATTGATAGCTACTAATCTCGGCAATCACCCAATCAAGGGTGTGGGCGGTTAAAGCCACCTCGCAAATACTATTGCCGATGTTGCCACAGGCGGGAGCATTGTACCCCGCTGCCTGAAAGATGGCAGCAGTGAGGGCGGTGGTGGTTGTTTTGCCGTTGGTGCCCGTAATACAGACCCACGGCAGATGGCCAAGGGCCTGCCACGCAATTGCCACTTCCCCCCGCACGGGGATGCCTGCTTGGCGAGCGGCAATCAAAGCGGGCGAGTTCCAAGGCACACCGGGACTAATGACAATTTCATGGGGTATTTGCAGGCCAACATGAGCAAGGGTTTGCAGATCAAAGTCGTAGTTGAGTTGAACGGCAATGCCTTCGGCTTCGAGGAGTTGCTGCTGGGATTGTAAGGCAGGGGTTTGGCGCCTATCACTCACCTCCACTTGCCAGCCTTGACGTTTCAGTAAACGGGCGGCGGCGATGCCAGAGCGACCGAGACCAATCACATGAACAGTTGGCATAGGATAAGTGGGGTGAATCCAATCCAGCAGGTACAGACTCCGGGCAGCAGTCCCTAGGGTGGTATCCTCAAGGTCAATGGAACCGCCTAGGCGATCGCTCCCACTGCATATTCCGTCTTAGACTCTATTATTGTCACATCGGGTAGAGAATAATGCTTGGTTTACGCGCAATTTGGCTCTGCGGTCTGCTGCTGACAAGCGGTGTCGGGGTCTTGTTTTTTGATGGTAGGCCCGCGATCGCCCGCCGCCGTGAAGCGCCTAAAGTGGTGCGAGTCACCGATGTTCAATTGCAGAGCGAGAATATTGCAGGTGTCTGGTACCACCGCCTAACGGGGCGGGTGCGCAACGAAACGGCCACACCAGCACGCAATGTCCAGATCTACTACGAAATCTATGACTCACCGAGCAAACGACTCCTCGAAGCGGGATTCACCCAGTTGCGCAATCGGGTGATTGATAGCGGGGCAGAGGCGGAGTTTTTGGTCACTCCCAATGTGGGCGGACGGGTGAAAATCACCCTGGTGGAATGGCTCAGTGGCGATCGCGAGTACCGTTCGTTTCAGCAAATGCAGGAATTTTCTCAATAGCTAGAGTGACCTATTGGGGCGTCTCGCTTGGCGTAGGGGATTCAGCCGTTATTTCCTGCACCCCAAAGGCCAGTACCCAGCCTTCCAGATTCTCTTTAGTGCGAACCTTGAGCCATTCGCCATCCTCGCTGCGCTCTAGGATGGTCACCACTTCATCAAAGGCCACACCCCCTAGGGCATTGGCCTCGCGACTGGGGCGATCGCGCAACCGCAAGCCGTCTCCATAAATAACCCGCCCTTCGGGCTGCGTTGGCGGCGAGGGAGTAGGGGTCGGTTCAGGGGGAGGGCTGCTTGAATTTGGCACTGGTTCTACTGGTTCTGGGGAACTTTGTGCCTCAACATTAGGACGCGGCGGTGACCAGAGCAAGTTAAAGACGAGGGGCGTAATGAGGGCTGCGGCCACAAGGGCAATCAAGCTGAAACCCAAAAAGATTCCCAAAAGCCATTGCAGTACACGTACAACTGGTTTCATGATCTAACGCCCTGTGGAGGGAGACAAGACCCGTGAGGCAAACCGTGCCCGCCCGGAGGCCGCCCATTCCTGTAACTGCTGCACTTGTTCGCGAGCGGTTCGTGCCAAGGGGACAATTTCACTGGCTGCCTGGAGGAGATCTTCGGTGGTAAAGTCGCGATCTTGGCTAAAGGCAAGGTGCATGGCTTCAATGATACATTGCTCAATTTCAGCCCCAGAAAAGTCAATGGTTTCGTAGGCTAGGCGCTCTAGATCGTAGTTTTGCAGGCGATCGCGCCGCACGCGACTGAGGTGCACTTCAAAAATTGCTCGCCGCTCCTCCACATTGGGCAGCCCCACAAAAAAGATTTCATCAAAGCGCCCCTTACGCAGCAATTCTGGGGG
This sequence comes from uncultured Thermosynechococcus sp., assembly GCF_937958135.1. Taxonomy (NCBI): domain Bacteria; kingdom Bacillati; phylum Cyanobacteriota; class Cyanophyceae; order Acaryochloridales; family Thermosynechococcaceae; genus Thermosynechococcus; species uncultured Thermosynechococcus sp. The sequence continues at coordinate 4,835 of NZ_CALGOG010000073.1, forward strand.
CAACACTTGAATGTTATTCGCCGTCGCCACCACAAAAACGGCGGAGGTCTTCTCGGCCAGCCAAGTGAGAATTGTGCCGAAAACGCGGCTACTGGTACCGCCATCCCCTCGACCATCAATGCCCGCAAAGGCTTTATCCATCTCATCAATCCAGAGAACACAGGGGGCTAGGGCTTCGGCAATCTGAATCATCTCACGGGTACGCGCTTCGGATTCCCCCACCAGACCCCCAAAGAGCCGCCCCACATCCAATCGCAACAGGGGCAAGTGCCATTGGTGGGCGATCGCCTTCGCTGTCAGGGACTTCCCCGTGCCCTGAATTCCCACCAGCAGCACCCCGCGCGGATAGGGTAGCCCATAGCGCCGTGCCCGCTCAGAAAAGGCACCGCCGCGCCGCAGCAACCATTCCTTAAGATTATCCAGACCGCCAATGTCGGCAATCGTCTCTTGAGTGGGGTAAAATTCAAGGACTTGAGTTTGCCGCAGAATTTGTCGCTTCTCCTCCAAGATCAGATCCACATGGCTGTTGTCCACCACACCGTGGAGGGCAATAATCCGACCAATGACGCGGCGAATTCGCTCAAGGGTCAAGCCCTGACAGGCTCGAACTAGCTCATCGAGGACGGGTTCTGAGGGAACATTGCCAAGGCTTTGGCAGAGCTTCACGAGTTCACAACGGATTTCCTCCCGTTGCGGCAAGGGGAACTCAACCACCGTAATCACATCCCGCAGTTCTGGGGGCAACTGCACTGTCGGCGCAAGCAGAATTAGGTTTTTGGGTTGGGACTTGAGCTGCCGTGCCAGGTTGCGCAGTTTGCGGGAGACCGCCACATCCTCAATAAAGCGATGAAAATCCCGCAGCAGAACCATTGCCGCTGCTGCTGGCGGTAGTTTTTCAACAAATTCAAGGGCACTGAGGGGATTGCGCTTGGCCGCCCCCACGTCGTTGGGATTGCCCTGATACCCCTCGACAAAATCCCAAATATAGATGGGGCGCTGATTCAGGCGATCGCTAATGGCGTGCAGTGTCGCCTCAAGGCGTTCTTCCTCTGTTGTGGCCACATACAACAGGGGATAGCGTGCCCGCAGCAACAGTTCAAGGTCAGACTGAGCATTCATGGCGATGGTTCCGACCGCTCCAGAGCCGCTTGCAGTTGCGCCAAGGCCGCCCAGCGTTGATCAATGGGAGTTTCCGCAGGAGTGGGGGGATGAATACCGCCACAATTGGGATCGCAGTACTTGGGGTAGGGCAGGGCAAGGCACAGTTGCTGGTAGAGCCAGTCGGCCAGATCAAGGTGACCGTTAGCAGGCAGGGTTTCCACGAGATCATCCTCGGGCTGACTGGTTGGAGTTTCCGCCAGCCAGATCAGTTCTGTGGTCGTGCACTCAAGGCGGTGGTTATAGTACTGCAAACAGCGATCGCAACAAAGAGTAACAATTGTCTGCACATCGGCACGCAGTTCTAAGTAGGTGTGGCGGTGAGTAGCGGTTACAATTCCTTGGATGGGAGTGAGTGTTGGCAACTCAGAAAAGTCGGTATCTACCCGCCACGCATAGGTCTGGGCAGGCAGCCGCAGCAATTCTGGAATAGCCAGCCAGTGGGCAGGAGTCACGCTAGGTTCCTTGAGTCATTTGATAGATTTCTTTTAGGAAGTGGAAACACTGTTCAGCCGTCATGGAGGTGGGCAGAAAGGTTGCCGCTGGAGAGTATTTTAACCGCAGTCGCCGAACGGCATCACTGTCCATTTCGCCCAATTGCACCAGACGCATTGACCAGTTGATAAAGGTTCGCTCTTCAATTGCCTTAAATTCAATCAGTTCGGCACTGTGGTGGCGCGGATCTTTGAGGATGCGAGCATAGGTTTCACTCACTTTCTGGCGATCGCCCTCTAGGGTTTGCAAAAACATCCCATTGCCGTAGCACAGGATTCCCGTAATGCCATCGCGCACATTGTTCACCTCTGACTTGGCCATGATGTCGCGCAGGTCTGGGTAGGATAGACCATCCGTGGCACAACTAAGATAGAGCAGGCGATGTAGTCTCATGGCTTTTCGGTTCTCGATCGGACACAACCAATTTTTATTATCCCATGAAAAGGAACATTGCTAAAGACGGCTAAAACACTTTTGCCGGCAAGCTCCTCAGGCTGCCGGTCTGTTGTTGCAAAGAATCGAGTTTCAGACTGTTTTTGATCTGTATCATCTATTTGTATTTTTATTTGTATTTTTGAGATTTATTCCATTGCAGACCAAAGCCTTGGGTATGGTTTTGCATTGAATCAACAGATCTGGGAATGTGATTGACAATTGGATAAACAGAGCCACTCTCAACGATAGTATGCAGCATCATCCTTGCCGAGTGGTGCTTTCGTTTGGGGATCGACGAAAGGAATGGAGATAGTCATTAATTAACTCCTCAAAAAGATGGTTTTTAGGGGATTGATATAAAACTCACCTGTCTGGAATAGGCTGTACAGCCGCAGGGCATAGTAGCCCAGATAAATGCCCCCCAGCCACCACCAGGTTTGAATGCGGCTATTGAAGAAGTGAAAGGGGGGGTGTGGCAAGCGGCGGCCGGTTTTCAGTTCTAGACCCATTAAAACAGCAGCCCCTGCAAATGCCAAAAATAGGACAGGGCCAAACAGGTGCATGCGCAGGGCATTTTCAAAGTCGCCGCGGGCGATCGCCAGAAAAGAGCGGGTCAGGCCACACCCTGGACAGGGAATGCCCGTGATTGCCCGAAAGGGACAGAGTAAAAAAGGCGGCGTCCCTGTGTGATTGAACAGAACTGCCCCCACCAAAGGGGCGGTGGTCAGTCCCAAAAAGCCCCAGCGGCTCAGGCGTTCCTGCTTGGATAAAACGGCATCAGAGAAACGCAGCATCGGTTTCCTCATTTTCAGCTTTCGCCAACAATCGCTGCTCCCATTCTGCCGCAAAGGCCGCAAATCGCTCCTCTAAAATGGCTTGGCGTGCCGCCTGCGTGAAGCGAATCAGTTCTGTCACATTATGGATTGAGAGGAGGGTATAGGCCAGTAACTCCTTGGCGCGAACTAGATGACTGAGGTAGGCGCGACTAAAGTTAGCGCAAGTGTAGCAGGGACAGGTGGCATCCAGCGGCTCATAGTCGCGGCGAAAGCGGGCATTTTTTAGGTTCCAGCGTTGCCCTTGAACGATGGCACAGCCATGGCGGGCTAACCGCGTGGGAATTACACAATCAAACAGATCGACCCCGGCAGCGATCGCCCGCAACATTTCCAAGTGGGTGCCGACCCCCATCAAATAGCGGGGCTTGTGAGCCGGCAAGAGGGGAGCTGTCACCGCCACTATCTCATGCATGGCCCAGTTGGGTTCGCCCACACTGACGCCCCCAATGGCATAGCCCGGCAGGTCATAGGGCACCATGGCCTCGACACATTCTCGCCGCAGGTCGGCATAGATACCCCCTTGAACAATAGCAAAGAGGGCTTGATCAGAGCGTTGCTTGCTGGCTATACAGCGCTCTAACCAATGCAGTGTGCGTTGCGTGGCTTGAGTGACCGCCTCACGGCTAGCAGGGTAGGGGGGACACTCATCAAAGGCCATGATTACATCTGCCCCCAAAGCCTCTTGGATGGCGATCGCCTGCTCCGGCGACAATTCAATGATTTGGCCATCGTGGGGCGAACGAAAGACCACCCCCTGATCGGAAACTTGCCGCAGTTCACTGAGGCTAAAGACCTGAAAGCCCCCCGAATCCGTGAGAATAGGCCCTGACCAGCCCATAAAACGGTGCAGTCCCCCCGCTGCGGCCACAATGTCCTCCCCCGGTTGTAGATGCAAGTGGTAGGTATTGGCCAACACCATTTGCGCACCCGCCGCCTTGAGGTGCTCTGGGGTGAGAGTTTTCACATTGGCCAAAGTGCCCACGGGCATAAAACGCGGCGTTGCCACCGTGCCATGGGGCGTGTGAAACAGACCTGCCCGAGCTTGAGTGTGGGCACATTCCTGCTGGCGGATAAATTCAAACACGCTGGTGGCTCCCCAAGAGGGCGTAAAAATGTTACCAAATGCCTAGACAAACCCACAATCACTGATCTATGATTAGAGCTTGTGACCAAAAACGGATACTGAGTGGGTGCGATTGCCTCAATCCCCTTAAGTCCATGGTTCCACGGATCCAGGGGTGGCAGCGTGTTCGCAACCGCCAATCACAGCCTTGCCACCTTTATCTGCGCCTGTCCTCGATCAACGATGGATGCCCCCTGAGCGTCATCGTCTTGACCGTGTAACTGCTGGGTCAATCCACCATTCCTAACTGTAGGAATCTGCTGAGGTGGAGCCTATAAGCCGCCTCTTGCTGTTTTGTTGTGATTCGTATTTTATAAGGAACGCGATCGTGACAGTTGGTATTTTAGGGACAAAGTTGGGCATGACCCAAATCTTTGACGAGGCGGGTCGATCTGTCCCCATTACGGTGGTACAAGCGGGGCCGTGTCCGATCACACAAATTAAAACCCCCCAAACCGACGGCTACACGGCGATTCAAGTTGCCTATGGCGAAGTGCGGGAGAAAAACCTGAGCCGACCGGAGCGCGGCCACCTCAACAAATCACAAACGCCCCCCATGCGCCATCTGCGGGAGTTTCGCCTTGAGGATGCCTCTGCCTACCAATTGGGGCAGACCATTACCGTTGATATTTTTAGTCCAGGACAGCTGGTGGATGTTCGCGGCACCAGCATTGGCCGAGGTTTTGCCGGTTATCAAAAACGCCACAATTTTAAGCGCGGTCCCATGGCTCACGGCTCCAAAAACCACCGCCTGCCTGGTTCCACGGGGGCAGGAACAACTCCAGGGCGCGTCTTTCCCGGCAAGCGAATGGCAGGTCGCATGGGCAATACGGCCGTTACTATCCGCAAGTTGCAGGTGGTTCGCGTTGATCCTGAGCGCAACTTGATTCTAATTAAAGGGGCACTACCGGGCAAACCCGGAGCTTTAGTGAGTATTACCCCCGCCAAGGTGGTTGGTCGCAAGTAAGGGCTGGAGAGTAGTCATGGTTGTATGTGTAGTGAAAGACTGGCAGGGCGCCGCGAGTGGCGAAGCCACCCTTGATCTTCGGACGGCAAAACCTGAAACCGCCAGTCATATTGTGCATCGCGCCCTTGTGCGGCAGTTGGCCAATGCTCGTCAGGGAACCGTTTCCACTAAAACCCGTGCAGAGGTGCGCGGTGGCGGTCGTAAGCCTTGGCGGCAAAAGGGAACAGGGCGCGCCCGGGCCGGTTCTATTCGTTCTCCCCTTTGGCGGGGTGGCGGTGTCATCTTTGGTCCTAAGCCCCGCGACTATAGCCAAAAAATGAATCGTAAGGAGCGGCGGCTTGCCCTGCGCACAGCTCTGATGAGCCGAGTTGAAGACTTGATCGTGGTTCAGGACTTTGCCGAGCATTTGCCGCGTCCGAAAACGAAGGAGTTGGTGACGGCTCTGCAACGCTGGGGCATTGAACCAGAGCAAAAAGTGCTGCTACTGGTAGAAGATGTTGCCGAAATGGTGGCACTCTCGGCACGAAATGTGCCCACCCTGAAGCTGCTGCGTGCCGATCAGTTGAATGTTTTTGATTTACTCTATGCCGATCGCATTGTTGCTACCACAGGCGCGATCGCCAAAATCCAGGAGGTGTACGGTGACTAAAGTCCAACCCCGCGCCCTTGCGGATCTCATCAAGCGCCCCATCATCACAGAGAAGGCCACAGTTTTACTGGAAAACAACCAATACACCTTTGATGTGGATCGGCGCGCCACCAAGCCGCAAATCAAAGCCGCGATTGAGGAACTCTTCAACGTCAAGGTGACGGCAGTGAATACCTATCACCTGCCCCCAAAAGAGCGCCGCGTGGGTCGGTTTGTTGGGCAGCGTCCTCGTTACAAGCGGGCGATCGTCACCCTTGCCCCCGACAGCAAGATCGTTCTCTTCCCCGAAGTTTAACGGAGTAGATCATGGGCATTCGTGTTTACCGACCCTATACCCCCGGCGTTCGCCAGAAAACTGTTTCTGACTTTGCGGAAATTACGACCGACAAGCCTGAAAAGTCCCTGACCCGTGGTTTCAAGCGGGACAAAGGCCGCAACAATCGCGGTGTGATTACCAGTCGGCGACGGGGTGGCGGCCACAAACGTCGCTATCGAGTTATTGATTTTCGCCGCAGCAGCAAGCTCAATGTTCCTGCTAAAGTAGCAACTGTGGAGTACGATCCCAATCGCAATGCCCGCATTGCCCTACTCCACTATCGCGATGGGGAAAAACGCTACATCATCCATCCTCGGGATTTGACTCCCGGCACCGAAATTATTGCCAGTCCCGATGCCCCCATTGAGGTGGGTAATGCCCTGCCCTTGGGCAAAATTCCACTTGGGACTAGCGTTCACAATGTAGAAATTACCCCCGGTCGTGGTGCGCAAATGGTGCGTGCTGCGGGTGCCATGGCTCAAGTGGTCGCCAAAGAAGGGGATATGGTGACCCTTAAGCTTCCCTCGGGTGAAGTGCGGCTCTTCCGTAAGGAGTGCTACGCCACTATTGGCCAGGTGGGGAATGTTGAAGCAAACAACATCAGCTTGGGGAAAGCGGGTCGTAACCGCTGGAAAGGTCGTCGTCCGAAGGTGCGCGGTTCGGCGATGAACCCGGTGGATCACCCCCACGGTGGTGGGGAAGGGCGTGCCCCCATTGGTCGTCCGGGACCTGTCACTCCTTGGGGTAAACCCACCCTTGGCTACAAAACTCGCAAGAAGAAAAAACTCAGCGATGCTCTCATTGTGCGCCGTCGCAAGAAGTCTTCTAAGCGGGGTCGCGGTGGTCGTCAGTCTTAGGTTTTTGTGGAGAAGTTAGGTTATGGGACGTTCGTTAAAAAAAGGCCCTTTTGTGGCAGATCATCTCCTACGCAAGATTGAAGCCCTCAATGAGCGCAATGCCAAAGAAGTGATCAAAACGTGGTCGCGTGCCTCAACGATTGTGCCGGAAATGATTGGCCATACGATTGCCGTCCACAACGGCAAGCAGCACGTGCCGGTGTACATCACTGAGCAGATGGTGGGTCACAAACTAGGGGAATTTGCTCCCACCCGCAACTTCCGCAGTCATGCTAAGGGCGATAAAAAAGCCCGCCAATGATTCTCTTGTTCACGTCTGGGATAGCCGTCTATGGTTTCTACCTCTTCTCCTACTGCCCGTGCCTGCGCCAAGTATGTCCGCATGTCACCCCACAAGGTGCGGCGGGTACTGGATCAACTGCGGGGTCGCACCTACCGCGATGCCCTCATTATGCTGCGCTTTATGCCCTATCGTGCCTGCGAGCCGATTACAAAGGTCTTGCGATCGGCGGCGGCCAATGCCACCCACAATTTAGGCTTAGATCCCGCCACCTTGGTCATTAGTCAAGCCTATGCCGATCAAGGCCCTTGCCTGAAGCGGTTCCGTCCTCGCGCCCAAGGCCGCGCTTACCAAATTCGCAAGCCCACCTGCCACATCACCATTGCTGTGGCGCCCCAAACCACCGCTGACGAATCGTAGAAGGATACCACCGTGGGACAGAAGATTCACCCAATTGGCTTTCGCCTCGGCATTACCCAAGAACATCGCTCCTGCTGGTACGCCAATAGCGATCGCTATCCAGAGCTACTGCAGGAGGACCACCGCATTCGCACGTTTATTAACAAGCAACTGGCCAACGCCGGCATTGCGGAAGTGCGCATCGAGCGCAAAGCAGATCAAATAGAGCTGCAAATTCGCACCGCCCGTCCCGGTGTGGTCGTTGGTAAAGGCGGCCAAGGGATTGAGGAACTGCGCAAGCAACTGCGGCAGATGCTCCCCAGTAATCGCACCATTAAAGTCAACGTGGTGGAAGTTAACCGCGTGGATGCTGAAGCCAGTCTTTTGGCAGAATATATTACCCAGCAACTAGAGCGGCGGGTGGCCTTCCGCCGAGTCGTGCGCCAAGCGATTCAGCGGGCACAGCGAGCGGGAGTTGAGGGCATTAAAGTCCAAGTGGCGGGTCGCCTGAATGGGGCAGAAATTGCCCGCACTGAATGGACACGGGAAGGGCGAGTCCCCCTACATACCTTGCGGGCAGACATTGACTACGCCTACCGCACAGCGCGCACCATCTACGGCATTTTAGGCGTGAAGGTGTGGCTCTTCAAAGGCGAAGTCCTGCCGGGACAAACTGAAGCAGTGACACGGGAACCCAGCCGCCGCAGTCCCCAACGCCGCCTACCCCAATTTGAAAATCGCTCTAACTAATAGGAAAGCCAGCGATGTTAAGTCCAAAGCGTACAAAATTTCGCAAACAGCAGCGGGGTCGCATGACGGGGGTTGCCAGTCGTGGCAACTCCATCCACTTTGGCGACTATGCCCTCCAAGCCCTTGAGCCCGCGTGGATCACCTCACGACAAATTGAAGCAGGCCGTCGCGCCATGACCCGCTACATCCGCCGCGGTGGCAAAATCTGGATTCGCATTTTCCCCGATAAGCCTGTGACGATGCGGCCAGCGGAAACACGGATGGGGTCAGGGAAAGGCTCACCGGAGTACTGGGTGGCGGTAGTTAAGCCCGGTCGCATTATGTATGAAATTGCCGGTGTGCCGGAGGCCATTGCCCGTGAAGCGCTGCGTCTTGCCGCCTACAAAATGCCGATCAAGACCCGTTTTCTGATGCGCAATCAAGAAGAGGAACAACAGGAGGGTTAAAGATGGCACTGACGAAAATGAAAGATCTACGAAAACTCAGTGATCAAGAGGTGAGCGATCGCATTGCTGCGATTAAGAAAGAACTCTTTGAGCTGCGCTTCAAAAAAGCTACCCGCCAAGCGGTCAAGCCCCATCAATTTAAGCATCTGCGCCATGAGTTGGCACAGCTTTTAACCCTTGAGAATGAACGTCGCCGCAGTGGAGGCCAAAGCTAATGGCAGTAAAAGAACGTGTTGGCGTTGTTGTCAGCGACAAAATGCAAAAAACCGTCGTCGTTGCCGTCGAAAACCGCGCCCCCCATCCTAAGTACGGCAAAATTGTCGTCAAAACCCGCCGCTACAAAGCCCATGATGAAAACAACGAAGCTAAAGTGGGCGATCGCGTGCGCATTCGGGAAACCCGTCCCCTGAGTCGCACCAAGCGTTGGGTCATTGCCGAGATTCTCAGTCCTCGCACTGCCTAAGGAGAGCCAGCATGATTCAACAGGAAACCTATCTCAACGTTGCCGATAATAGCGGCGCTAAAAAGCTCCTCTGTATTCGCGTCCTCGGCGGCAGCAACCGTCGCTACGGCAGTGTTGGCGATGTGATCATTGCCACCGTCAAAGACGCCATCCCGAATATGGCAGTGAAAAAATCCGACGTGGTTCGCGCTGTGATTGTGCGCACCCGCAAAACCATTCGCCGCGAAAGTGGCATGAGCATTCGCTTTGACGACAATGCTGCTGTCTTGATTAACCAAGATGGCAACCCTCGCGGCACCCGTGTCTTTGGTCCGGTGGCGCGGGAACTGCGGGATAAAAACTTCACGAAAATTGTTTCATTGGCACCGGAGGTACTCTAATGGCGGCCAAGAAAGCAAACAAAAAGCCTGTGCGCTATCGTATGCACGTGAAAAAAGGGGACACGGTTCAAGTTATTGCTGGCAGGGACAAAGCTAAAGTGGGTGAAGTCCTTGCTGTTTTCCCCAAGACCAGTCAAGTGATTGTCAAAGGGGTGAACCTGAAAACCAAACACGTCAAGCCCCGCCAAGAGGGAGAATCCGGGCAAATTATCACCAAAGAGGCACCGATCTACAGTTGCAAGGTGATGCTCTACTCCACCAAGCACAACGTTGCCAGCCGCATCTGCTATACCTACACCGAAGATGGCCGTAAGGTACGGATGCTTAAAAAAACCGGTGAAATTATTGACTAGGTCTAACTTATTTCCCCCTCTCTGACCCAGCCCAGAGAACGTCCCTAGGAGAAGCCCTATGCCCCAACGCCTCAAAGATCACTATAACAAGACCGTTGTGCCTCAGCTCATGCAGCAATTCCAGTACAAAAACATTCACCAAGTGCCCAAGATTGTCAAAATAACTGTCAACCGAGGGCTTGGTGAAGCAGCACAAAATGCCAAAGCCCTTGAAGCCACACTGGCGGAAATTGCCATGATTACAGGCCAAAAGCCCGTAGTCACCCGTGCCAAGAAGGCGATCGCCGGCTTCAAGATTCGCAAAGGCATGCCCGTAGGGGTGGCGGTGACGCTGCGCTCCGAGCGCATGTATGCCTTTTTGGATCGGTTGATTAACTTGGCACTGCCACGAATTCGTGATTTTCGCGGTGTCAACCCCAAAAGCTTTGATGGGCGGGGCAACTACACCCTAGGCTTGCGCGAGCAACTGATTTTCCCCGAAGTCAACTACGACGACATTGATCAAATTCGCGGCATGGATGTCTCAATCATCACCACTGCCAATACTGATGAAGAGGGACGCGCCCTGCTCAAAGCAATGGGCATGCCGTTCCGTGAGAACTAACGCCGCAGGCAGATTTTTAAGGAGCAACTATGGCAGTAAATGACACGATTGGCGATATGCTAACTCGCATCCGCAACGCAAACCTTGCGCGGCATCAAACCACCACAGTTCCGGCCACGCGCATGACCCGCAGTATTGCGCAGGTACTGAAAGCGGAAGGGTTTATTCGCGATTTTGAAGAGCAAGGGGACGGCGTTAAACGGCAGCTTGTGGTTTCCCTCAAATATCGCGGCAAGCAGCGCCAGCCGGTTATTACTGCGCTCAAGCGGGTGAGCAAACCCGGTCTGCGCGTCTATGCCAATTCCCGTGAGTTGCCCAGGGTGCTCGGTGGCATCGGCATTGCCATTATCTCCACCTCCAGCGGCATTATGACCGATCGCGAGGCACGGAAGCAGGGCATTGGCGGCGAAGTACTCTGTTACGTTTGGTAAGCTCGGAGGAAGTCCCACATGTCTCGTATCGGCAAGCGTCCCATCCCTCTGCCCAAAAATGTCACCCTCACCCTAGAGGGGCAGCAGGTCACAGTCAAAGGCCCCAAGGGTCAACTTAGCCGCGTTTTTCCGCCCGAGGTAAGTGTTGCCCAAGAAGGGGAAACCATTGTGGTTAAACGCCGCGATGACTCTCGCCCGGCCAAAGAACGCCATGGCCTCTGCCGCACACTCTTGGCCAACATGGTGGAAGGCGTCTCCCAAGGATTTACAAAAAAGCTGGAGATTCAAGGAGTTGGTTACCGTGCCCAACTCCAAGGTAAAACCCTTGTTCTGAACATGGGCTATAGCCACCCCGTTGAGATTGTGCCACCCGAGGGCATTACCCTAGAAATTGAGGACAACCAAGGTAAAAAAGTACAGCAAGGCACGATTATCCTTGTGAGTGGTATTGATAAAGAACTGGTGGGCAACACCACTGCCCGTATTCGCGCCGTACGTCCCCCTGAACCCTACAAGGGCAAGGGTATTCGCTATATGGGTGAATTTGTGCGTCGTAAAGTTGGTAAGACAGGGAAGAAATAGATGAAGAAAACTCGTACTGCGGCTCGCCAAAGTCGGCATCAGCGCATTCGCCGCAAAGTCAAAGGTACCGGCGATCGCCCCCGCCTCGCTGTGTTTCGTTCCCATCAGCACATCTATGCCCAAGTGATTGATGATACTCGCCACCACACCCTCGTGGCTGCTTCCAGTCTTGAGCCAGAACTGCGGCAGAAACTGGGGGATGGCAGCACCTGTGCCGCCTCCATCGAAGTGGGGCGACTCATTGCAGAGCGTGCCAAAGCTGCTGGTATTGAGCGCGTTGTCTTTGATCGCGGTGGCAATCTCTACCATGGTCGTATTAAGGCCTTGGCGGATGCTGCCCGTGAAGCTGGACTAGACTTTTAGAGGATGACCCGATGGCAAATCGTCGTAAAAACCCCCGCAAAGTTGAAAAAGAGACCGACTGGCAAGAGCGGGTCGTGCAGATCCGCCGCGTCTCCAAAGTGGTCAAAGGTGGTAAGAAACTCAGCTTCCGCGCCATTGTTGTCGTTGGCAACGAGCGTGGCCAAGTGGGTGTGGGTGTCGGCAAAGCTGCCGATGTCATTAGTGCCGTGCGCAAAGGGGTGGCCGATGGCAAAAAGCACCTTATTGACGTGCCAATCACCAAATCCAACTCAATTCCCCACCCCACGTTTGGCGAAGGGGGCGCTGCCCGCGTTATGATTCGCCCCGCTGCCCCAGGAACTGGGGTAATTGCGGGTGGCTCCGTGCGCACTGTTCTGGAACTGGCAGGGGTACGCAATGTACTCGCCAAACAACTAGGCTCTAGCAATCCCCTCAATAATGCCCGCGCTGCCCTCGAAGCCCTTGCGGCGTTGCGCACCTTCCAGGAAGTTGCTGAAGAGCGGGAAATTCCCATCGAAAATCTCTATAGCAAATAGTTAGGAGTTGTCCATGCGGTTTCAGGATCTGCACCCCCAAGCGGGATCAAGACGGCGCAAACGGCGGATTGGTCGGGGTATTGCCGCAGGTCAAGGAGCAAGCGGTGGCTTTGGGATGCGGGGACAAAAATCCCGGTCCGGTCGCTCCACCCGTCCCGGCTTTGAAGGCGGTCAAAACCCCCTCTATCGTCGTCTTCCCAAACTTAAGCACTTTCCCCTCGTCAACCGGAAGGTTTACACTACGATCAACGTGGGTCGTCTCAATACCCTACCCGCCAATAGTGTCGTGACGGCTGAGTCTCTCCTTGAGGCGGGTATTCTCACCACCGCTAAATATCCCCTCAAGGTGTTGGGGGATGGTGAGCTAAACGTCAAGCTAGAGGTTCATGCCGCTGCCTTTAGTGGCAGTGCCCGCAGCAAGATTGAAGCTGCCGGTGGGGTATGTGTAGAGACCTCCGTTGCTGCCGACAGTGAATAGAGGAACCCCCATATGATTGTGAATCGCGGCAAGGCACCCACTGCCCAAGAAACATTTATGCAGATGGCTCAAGCAGCTGGTCTGCGGGGGCGACTCCTGATTACCATTGGGCTACTGATCTTGGTACGGCTTGGGATTTATTTGCCCATTCCGGGGATTGATCGCGCTGTTTTTGCCCAGACCGTTCAAGATAATGCCGTGATTCGCTTTCTCGACATCTTTTCAGGCGGTGGACTCTCTGCCCTTGGGATTTTTGCCCTCGGCATCTTACCCTACATCAACGCCTCCATCATTATGCAATTGCTGACTGCCGCTTTGCCCTCCTTGGAGCGGCTGCAAAAGGATGAAGGGGAGGCCGGCCGCCGCAAAATTTCCCAGATTACTCGCTACGTCGCTGTAGGCTGGGCAGTTCTGCAAAGTTTTGGCATTGCCATTTTTGTCAGTTCGATTCCCGGTGCGGCTTTGCATCCCGGCGCGTGGTTTGTGGCTGAGATTATCCTTGGCCTGACCGCTGGCTCAACCGTGGTCATGTGGATTTCCGAGTTGATTACTGAGCGGGGCGTGGGTAACGGGGCTTCGCTTTTGATCTTTTTGAGCATTGTTGCCTATTTACCTTCCTCGGTGGGTCAGACAATTGCCCTTGCAGAGAGCGGCGGCAACATTGGCGGCATCGTTATTCTTGTGGCTGTCTTTTTAGCCATGATTGTCGGTATTGTCTTTGTTCAGGAGGGTACCCGTCGCATTCCCATCATCTCTGCACGTCGCCAAGTGGGGCGCAAACTCTACCGCGAACAAACCAGTTACTTGCCCCTGCGCCTAAACCAAGGGGGGGTAATGCCGATTATTTTTGCTTCTGCGGTATTGATTCTGCCTTCCACCTTGGCGCAGTTTACCCGCAATGAACTGGTGGCACGACTGGCGAGCTATGTTTCCCCTGCAGGGCCGACACCGTGGCTATACGTGATTTTCTATTTGCTCCTGATTCTGTTCTTTAGCTACTTTTACTCCTCCTTGGTGGTCAACCCCGTGGACATGTCCCAAAACTTGAAAAAAATGGGCGCCAGTATTCCGGGAATCCGACCGGGGAAAGCGACTTCGGATTACCTAGAGCGGGTTCTCAACCGCTTGACGTTCCTAGGGGCAATCTTTTTAGGACTGGTGGCAATTATTCCTACAGCCGTCGAGAGTGCAACCAAAGTGACCACGTTCCAAGGGTTAGGAGCAACCTCCCTACTGATCCTGGTGGGGGTGGCCATTGACACCTCAAAACAGATTCAAACCTATGTGATTTCACAACGCTATGAGGGGATGGTGAAGCAGTAATGCGCTTAGTTTTGTTTGGTGGCCCTGGCTCGGGCAAAGGGACACAGGCAGCAATTCTAACCACACTCTTTGGAATTCCCCATATTTCCACAGGGGATATTCTACGGGCGGAGCGGGCTGCGGGCACGCCCCTCGGTCAGCAGGCTCAAAGCTACATGGATCGCGGTGAACTGGTACCCGATCAGGTGATTGTGGAGATGGTGGCCAATCGCTTGCAACAGCCGGACACCGCTCCAGGCTGGCTCTTGGATGGTTTTCCCCGCAATGGGGCACAGGCGGCGGTCTTTGAGGAGATGCTCAAAAGTATTCACCAAGACTATGATTACTTGCTCTTCTTGGATGTGCCGGCTGCGATTCTGCAGGAACGCGCCCTTAATCGCGCCAAGCAAGCTGCCAATGGTCAGCAGCGCTCCGATGATACCCCGGAAACCATTCTCAAGCGGGTACAGGTCTATGAGCAGGAAACACTACCGATGATTCGGCAGTACATGAGTCATCCCAAGTTTGTGCACATTGATGGAACGCGTACGATCGAAGAGGTGACTGCTGCTATTCAAGCACGTATTGGGGAGGTGAACCGTGTCTAAACAGGATGCCATTGAAATTGAAGGAACAGTGACGGAGTCATTGCCTAACGCGATGTTTCGGGTGGACTTGGACAATGGCTTTAATGTCCTTGCCCACATTTCCGGTAAGATTCGCCGCAACTACATCAAAATTTTGCCGGGCGATCGCGTGAAGGTGGAATTGACCCCCTATGACCTGACAAAGGGGCGGATTACCTATCGCCTGCGCAAAAAGTAGTTTGATCTTTGCTAGCTACTCTGGTAAGATATAAAATTTGCGACTACATGAGCAACTGATATGAAAGTAAGAGCATCGGTACGGCGTATTTGTGAAAAATGCCGCGTCATTCGGCGACGTGGTCGGGTTATGGTGATCTGCACCAATCCGAAGCACAAGCAGCGCCAAGGGTAACCCACTGTTGTTGCATACATAGGAACTAGATTCATGGCTCGTATTGCTGGTGTTGATCTACCCCGCGACAAACGCATTGAAATTGCCCTCACCTACATCTATGGCATCGGTTTGACCCGCTCCAAAGAAATTTTGGCAAAGACGGGTGTGAATCCAGATACACGTACCCGCGATTTAACCGATGCTGATATTGCGGCACTGCGGGCGGCCGTTGAGGAGTACCAAGTGGAAGGGGATCTGCGCCGCCTCGAGGCCATGAATATCAAGCGGCTCATGGACATTGGCTGCTATCGCGGGCGTCGGCATCGTCTTGGATTGCCGGTTCGCGGTCAGCGCACCCGTACCAATGCTCGCACCCGTCGCGGTGCTCGCCGCACTGTAGCTGGCAAGAAAAAACCTGCTGCTAAGAAATAAGCTTTTCCGCTCCTGCTACCTGATTCACGGTTTGGATAGATTATGGCACCCTCTGCAAAACGCTCTGGCCCCCGTAAGCAAAAGCGCAATGTCCCCAGTGGCGTTGCCCACATTCAGTCCACATTTAATAACACGATTGTCTCAATTACCGACCCCAATGGTGAGGTGATTGCTTGGGCCTCCGCCGGCTCCAGCGGTTTCAAAGGTGCCAAAAAAGGCACCCCCTTTGCAGCTCAGACTGCTGCTGATAACGCAGCTCGCCGAGCCATTGATCAGGGAATGCGGCAAATAGAGGTGATGGTGAGTGGTCCTGGCGCCGGTCGGGAGACAGCAATTCGCGCCCTGCAGGCAGCCGGTCTAGAAATTACTCTTATTCGGGATGTGACCCCTATTCCCCACAATGGTTGTCGTCCCCCCAAACGGCGGCGGGTTTAGGTTAATTTGGGTCCCTTGGGAGCACAGCTATGGCATACCAAATTGAATGTCTAGAAACACAGGTTGAGGAAGATCAGGGGCAGTACGGTAAATTTGCGCTGTATCCCCTTACCCCCGGTCAAGGGATTACGGTGGGAAATGCCCTGCGGCGGGTTCTCCTTTCCAACTTACCCGGTAGTGCCGTGACAGCGGTGCGGATTGCGGGGGTAAATCATGAATTTTCGACGATTCCCGGTGTGCGCGAAGATGTCATGGACATCTTGCTGCAGATGAAGCAGTTGGTGATTCGCAGCTACACCTCAGAACCCCAAATGGGTCGCCTTTTTGCCCAAGCCCCTGAGAATGAACCATTGACCGTTACTGCGGGCATGGTGCAACTGGGCGCTGAAATGGAGGTGGTCAACCCCAATCACTATATTGCCACGCTGATGCCGGGGGCAACCTTGGAGATGGAATTCAAGATTGAACAGGGTCGTGGCTATCGCTCAGTGGAACGGGTACGGGACGATCGCCTCGCCTTGGATTATCTCCAGTTGGACGCGGTCTTTATGCCCGTGCGACGGGTAAACTATACCGTTGATTCGATACGCGGTAGCGGTGCAGAGGGCGATCGCCAGCTCCAAGACTACCTAAAGCTGGAAATTTGGACAAATGGCAGCTTGACTCCCCAAGATGCCCTCAATCAGGCGGCAACGATTCTTGTGGATCTCTTTAGCCCCTTGAAGGAAGTGCCCCTGCACACCTCCGAGACCACCCCCGCCGATGAGCATGATGAAACAGGACAAATCCCCATTGAGCAGCTCAATTTGTCGGTGCGTGCCTACAACTGTCTCAAGCGCGCGCAAGTGAATACAGTGGCTGATCTCCTTGAGTATTCCCAAGAAGAACTACTGGAGATCAAAAACTTTGGTCAAAAGTCTGCCGAGGAAGTGATCGAGGCACTGCAAAAACACTTGGGAATTACCCTACCGCCCCAAAAAGCTGCCCGTAACTAGAGAGATTGAATGAGGTTTGTCTATGCGTCACCAACGTCGGGTTCCCAAATTAGGACTGCCAGCGGATCAACGAAAGGCACTGCTGCGGGCATTGACCACTGAACTGATTCGCCACGGCCGCATTACCACCACCAAAGCGCGGGCAAAGGCTGTACGTGCAGAGGCAGAGCGGATGATCACCTTGGCAAAGGATGGCTCTTTAGCGGCACGGCGGCGTGCCCTTGGCTATCTCTACGATAAGCAACTGGTGCATGCTCTGTTTGCCCAAGCCCCAGAGCGCTATGGCGATCGCAACGGTGGATATACGCGCATTCTCCGCAGTGTGCGGCGGCGGGGCGACAATGCCGAATTGGCGGTCATTGAACTGGTGTAGCAGGTCATGAGGACGGCGATCGCACCTCCGCAGCGCGGCCAACGCTTGGCACTGCTCATTCAGTACCAAGGCACCTATTTCCACGGCTGGCAACGGCAGGTGGGACAACGTACGGTGCAGGAGGTGATTGAGCAGGCGATCGCTAGCGTTGTCAAGCATCCCGTCTCTGTGGTTGCAGCAGGTCGCACCGACACAGGGGTGCATGCCGCGGGTCAAGTGGCACACGTCACGGTCAACTCACCCATTCCCGTGCATCGTTGGCCGGGTATTCTCAACGCGCGCTTGCCCGCCGATGTGGTTATTCGTGCAGCAGCAGCGGTGCCCGGTCACTGGCATGCTCGCTTTTCAGCGCTGTGGCGGCGCTATCGCTACACCCTCTATACCGATCCCTGCCCCAATATCTTTCTGCGCCCTTGGACATGGCATTACTACTATGATTCCTTGGATGTGGAAAAAATGGCGGCAGTGCTTCAGCCATTGCTGGGGCGGCATCATCTGAGTGCCTTTCACCGCTCTGGCTCGAATCGTGCCCATTCTTGGGTAGAGATACAGGAGGTGAGCTGCCGACGACGCGGTGCCCTTGTGGAAATTGAAGTCCAAGCATCGGGGTTTCTCTACGGCATGATGCGCCTGCTGGTGGGGCTGTTGGTGCAGGTGGGACGCGGCCAGCGATCGCCCGCCAGTTTTACGGAAATTTGGCAGCAGGAGCAACGCCACCTCGTTAAGTATGCTGCCCCCCCTACGGGTCTTTGTCTATTAGGGGTGGGTTACCCTGAGTCCCCTTTCCCCCTTACCCTGTGCACCGAGGCGATGCCCCAGTTTGTTACCCCTGAATTGTCCATTGCATAGAACCATGGAGTTTGTGATGACCAATACCATGAAGACACCCCTGCCCGCCGTGGATGACCTTGCTCCCCAGTGGTACGTTATTGATGCTGCTAACCAACGGCTGGGTCGGCTAGCCGCAGAAATTGCCCGCATACTTAGGGGCAAAAATAAAGCTATTTACACCCCCCACATGGATACTGGTGACTTTGTGATTGTCATCAATGCCGAGAAAGTTACCGTCACCGGCAAAAAACGCTCCAAAAAGCTCTACCGTCGTCACTCGGGACGCCCCGGCGGTATGAAAATTGAAACCTTTGATCAACTGCAAGCCCGTATTCCAGAGCGGATTATTGAGCACGCTGTCAAAGGGATGCTGCCGAAAAATTCCCTTGGCCGCAAACTCTTTACCAAGCTGAAAGTTTATGCTGGGCCTGAGCATCCCCACCAAGCCCAAAAACCCCAGCCTTTAACCATTAATACAATTCCGGGAGCCTAACGATGCAGATTGCCGATCAGTCCAAACGAGTCGTTTACTTGGGAACCGGTCGCCGTAAGTCGGCGGTGGCACGGGTACGCCTGATCCCCGGCAGCGGTCAACTGTTGATTAATGGCCGCAATGGGGCGGACTACCTGCAAAACAATCCCGCCTATCTCAACTTGGTGAAAGCCCCCCTGGAAACCCTTGGCCTTGAAAGTAGCTACGATATCTATGTCAATGCTAGGGGAGGTGGTCTCACAGGGCAAGCAGATGCCATTCGTTTGGGGATTGCCCGCGCCCTGTGTCAACTGGATATCGAAAACCGTAAGCCTTTGAAAACGGAAGGCTATCTCACCCGCGATCCCCGTGCCAAGGAGCGGCGTAAATACGGTTTGCGCAAAGCTCGCAAAGCCCCCCAATACTCAAAACGCTAAAACTTTTGTCCTATTCGTTTCGTTTGTGGTGAGCCTCCTATGCCAAAACCAAATATTCATCCCCAGTGGTATCCCGAAGCCAAAGTCTATTGCGATGGTGAAGTGGTCATGACGGTTGGTTCCACGAAACCGGAGCTGCATGTGGACATCTGGTCAGGCAACCACCCCTTCTTCACAGGCACCCAGAAAATTGTTGATGCCGAAGGGCGAGTGGAACGTTTCCGCCGTAAATATAGTGGTGCCAAGCCCCAGCAAACCCCCAAAGGGAAAAAAGCCGCTGCTAAGCCTGCGCCTAAAACCAACAAAAAGGGCTAATCGCTCCTCATGTCCCCCTTTTTTCAGCCCGCCGAGTGGCTGCCCCACCGCGCCTGTTGGTTGGCTTTCCCCAGTCATGAAGATTTGTGGGGTGACCTACTACCGCAGGTGCGTTTGGAGTTTGCCGCCCTATGTCGGGCGATCGCTGATCCCGATCCCCTGACAGGCCACTGCCGCGGGGAGCAATTGAAAATTTTGGTGCTGGATGAAGCAGGGGAAGCTACTGCCCGCGCCTACCTAGGGGGTCTCAATGCCCAGTTTTATCAACTCTCCTTTGGTGACATTTGGCTGCGGGATACGGCTCCTGTGGGCTTAATCAATGCAGCGGGGGAGCGTTGCCTCCTCTGTTTGCCTTTTAATGGTTGGGGGAAAAAGTACCTCTTCCCCGGCGACAGCGACTTAGCGATGCGCCTAGCCATGCTCATGGGTGTGCCCTACAGGACGGTGTCCCTAGTATTAGAGGGGGGAGCCATCGAAGTAGATGGTGAAGGAACCTGCCTTACCACTCGTCAGTGCCTCCTCAACCCTAACCGCAACCCCTCTTTAGACGCTGCGGAGGTGGAAGCCCGCCTCAAGCCAGCCCTTGGTGTGAGCAAAATCCTCTGGATTGACTCCTGTGGCCTTGTGAATGACCACACGGATGGACACATTGATACGCTCGTGCGTTTTGTAGCCCCCGCAACGGTGGTCTGTATGTTGCCCGAAAGTCCTGAGGATCCCAACCATGCGACCTTGGTGACCATTTACGAACAGTTGCAAACCCTGACGGATGCCAGAGGCCGCTCCCTAACGGTGATCCCGGTGCCCTCACCGGGGCGGATCCCTAGCCGCGGAGGAGGGATTTTGCCGGCGAGCTATCTAAACTTTTACATTGCCAATACCACGGTGGTTGTCCCCACCTATGGTGTCGAAGCCGATGCCAAAGCCGTTGCAGCGATCGCTAAGCTCTTTCCCAGTCGCAGAACCGTTGGCCTTCCCGCCCGCACGATTTTGGAGGGAGGAGGCGCCTTCCATTGCATTACCCAGCAGGAATTATGAGAACACTGACTGTTGCTGCCATTCAAGCTCAACTGACCGATGATGTTGAGACCAATATTTTGCACCTCAGCGATTTGGTACGGCAGGCGCATCAGCAGGGAGCGCAGGTCATTGTCCTGCCGGAGCTATTTGAAGGGCACTATTTTTGTAAGGAAGAGCGGGAGACTCACTTTCAGCGGGCACACCCCCTAAAAAACCACCCAACAATTGCCCACTTTGAAGCCTTGGCGCGGGAACTGGAGGTGGTCATTCCCGTCTCCTTTTTTGAAAAGGCGGGCACCGTCTATTACAACAGTGTGGCGATGATTGATGCGGGGGGAGTTAATCTCGGTGTCTATCGCAAAAGTCATATTCCCGATGGCCCCGGCTATGAGGAAAAGTTTTACTTCCGACCGGGAAATACAGGCTTTCGGGTCTGGCGCACCCGCTATGGCAAAATTGGCGTCGGCATCTGTTGGGATCAGTGGTTCCCGGAGGCAGCACGGGTGATGACCCTCATGGGAGCAGAGGTGCTGGTGTATCCCACCGCCATTGGCAGTGAACCTCAGGATCCAACGCTAGATACCAAGGATCCGTGGCAACGGGTCATGATTGGCCATGCCGTGGCCAATGTGATTCCCGTAGTGGCGGCAAATCGCGTTGGGGATGAGGGGGGGCAAGTATTTTATGGCAGCTCGTTTATTGCCAATCCGAGGGGAGATCTGGTGGCCGAGGCCGATCGCTGCCAAGAAGCGGTTCTAGTTCACAAATTCGATCTAGAGGAAATTGAGCGCCTGCGGGCCGCCTATGGCTTCTTCCGCGATCGCCGACCCGGACTCTACAAAGCCCTGTTGACTGCCGATGGTGTTATCTAATTGCCGTGGGTTGGTTGGTATGAAAGTGCAAGTGCGGATGAACCTGTAGCCGGTGTGGATGATGATGATCATGTTCGCTGTCGTGATCATGGGGATGACTATGCCAAAAACCGGTGGGGAGATGCTGCAATTGCCACGGTTGGCTCAAAACGGCAAAGGCGATGAAAAGCACTAGACCACTGAGACCTGCATAGAAAAAGTGTTGGGCGGGAAATTGACTGCCAAACCATCCCGCTAGGGGATAGGCCAAGACCCACCAAAGATGACTCCAAGCAAACTGGGCACCGTAAACGTGCCCCTGCAAATCCACGGCCACTCGCTCAGCAATCATTGTCTGCATGGGTACATTGACCAGGGTTTTACCCATACCAGCGATCCCCCACAGCAGAGCAAGGCTAGGAACATTGGCACCATCGGCAGTCAGGAGCGGCAGCACCGTCAGTATCCCTCCCAGACCCATCGCCACCACTGCACTGAGCCTGCGACAGAAATAACCCCAAATAACCGCAGCCAGAGTAGCACCCAGACCAAATGCCGCCATGATCGAGCCGTAGGCCTGACTTCCTGCCTGTAGCGTACCCTGAACAGAGCCAACAGTATTCACCAAAATTTCAGCGCCGGCGATCGCCGCCACCAATTGCAGCAGCAACCCATAGCGAATCGCTGCATCCCACCAAAGGCACTGACTGCCGACGCTAAGCTCCTCAAGAAATCCTCTATGGGGGGAGACCACTCCTTCTCTAGGGACAAGCAAAGCCGTGGGCAGCCCAGCAATTAATCCCGCTGCTCCCAAAAACGTCAAGGCATCCAAGAAGAACACTGAACGAGTGTTAAACAGTGCCGCAACACTGCCCGCAAGGGCTGGGCCTAAAACACTTAGGAGCTGATATGTGGCATTCGAGAGGGCGATCGCTGCTGGGCACTCCTCAGCAGTTGTGATTAGAGGTAATGTGGCCGTGTAGGTTGGGGTAAAGAGGGCGTGAAATCCGCTGAGCAGGGCTACCAGCAGATACAATTGCCAGCTATCACTGACAAATGGAAACAATGAGACCAAAACCATACGCACAAGATGGGTTGTCACCATCAACCCCTTGCGATCCAACTGATCTGCTAAGACACCGGCAATAGGAGCCAATAGCACAAAGAGGGTGACCCGCAGGGTTAAGGCGGTTGAGAGCCATAGTGCCGAATTCTCGCCTGCCAACTCAAAAGCAAGGAGTCCTAGGCCGAGCCACGTGAATGCATCCCCAATTAGGTTGATCGTTTGCGCCGCATAAAGATGGGCAAAGGCGCGATTCCCTAGGCACCGCAATAGAGGAGAAAGAGGCAAAGTCACGATTGGCTTTGGCATTGGTCATGCAAGCCATTTTACACCTCGACAAATTTGGGGGGATAGTATCGGCGGGAGCAGTTTGCGTACCTTAGGGCCTGTGAATCATGCCCCTACACCCCTTGAAATCTCTAGTCCCATTCCCGCCCGTCAGTTCGTTCCTGTCGGCATCTATAGGGATGCAATGATGGTTATCCTAAAGTACTAAGAAACTGTAAAGCGATTGGTTTCCTCGCGAATTTGCTCAAAGGAAATCTCTTGAGCCGTACCCGCAAAGGGATGATCTGGGGTTAGAAAGAGAAGACAGTGACATTCCCGCCGTTCGCGCATGGGCACACAGGGGCAGTTCCAGTAGGCGGCCGCAACTTCTGCTTCTTTGTCTTCATAGTGGCGGCAGGGACACAGGGGAGAGCCGTAATCGTCCTTATGCTTGGCTAATCCCTCTAACACCACGGCAGTTGTCCCCAAATCGGAGCAAAAATAGGTTCCCGTGCGCTTGGCGTAGGTTTCCGCAAACTTGCGCATGGCTTCAAGGTTTTTGTCGGAGGCCTGTTGCGGTTTATAGGGGCTACTCATGGCAAAATTTGCGATATAAAGCTTCTTTCAGTTTAGCGGAAGGCATCGCGGGATTCGCGGTGATTCGATTGAAAAATCCAGGGTGCTGGAGTTGAACCAGCCTATGGCGAATTATGAGTTCGCTGCCTCATCCGCTCGGCCAACCCTGGGCTGAGAGGTAACGTGTTGTTCTATTTTCACTATAGTGCCGCTGGCACCTAGACTTGCCCCTGAGTTGAGCTTGCTAGGCTGAAATATAGAATACTCTATCGCCAGCTCGGATGAAACCAATCTATTTGGACGGGATGACCACCACGCCTGTTGATCCTCAAGTGCTGGCAGCCATGCTGCCCTATTTTAGCGATCGCCCCGGCAATGCCAGTAATCGTGCCCATGCCTACGGCTGGGAGGCGGCAGCAGCTATTGATCAAGCGCGCGAAACCATTGCCGCAGCCATCCATGCCCATCCTGAAGAAATCGTTTTTACCAGCGGTGCCACCGAAGCAGACAACTTGGCGATTAAGGGAGTGGCGGAAGCCTACTACAGTCGGGGTCGCCATGTGATTACCGTGCAGACCGAGCACAATGCGGTCTTAGCCCCCTGCCGCTACTTGGAGTCCCTTGGCTTTCGCATCACCTATCTGGGGGTCAATGAGAAAGGGTTCATTGATCTTGGTGAGTTAGAGCAAGCCTTTACCAAGGAGACCATCTTGGTGTCGGTGATGGCCGCCAATAATGAGATTGGGGTGCTCCAGCCCTTGGCGGAGATTGGGCACCGCTGTCGCGAGCGCGGGGTGCTCTTCCATACCGATGCCGCTCAGGCTTTGGGGAAAATTCCCTTGGATGTGCAAGCACTCCAAGTGGATCTCATGTCCCTCACTGCCCACAAACTCTATGGCCCTAAGGGGATTGGTGCTCTGTACGTGCGGCGCGATCGCCCCCGCGTCCAATTAGCCCCTCAGCTCCACGGTGGCGGTCAAGAACAGGGCTGGCGATCGGGCACCTTGGCCACTCCCCTGATTGTCGGCTTTGGCACGGCGGTACAACTGGCTCAGGAACGTCAAGGCACCGATATTCCCCATCTATGGCGTCTTAAAGAACGGCTGTGGCAGGGGCTGGCCTCCCTTGGGGAGATTTATCTCAATGGGGATTGGCAGCAGAGTTTGCCCAACTGTCTCAATGTCAGTATTGGTGGGGTTGAGGGTAATACCCTCCTGCGCTCTATTTATCCCCACGTTGCCCTCTCAACGGGGGCTGCCTGTAGTAGCGAAAAACCAACTCCTTCCCATGTCCTCCTCGCCCTAGGGCGATCGCCCGCCCTTGCCCGTGCCTCACTGCGCTTTGGCCTATTGCGTACCACTACAGAGACAGAGATTGATTTTGCCCTGCAGCAGATTCGCAATAGCATTCAGGAACTCCGCCAGCCGCGATAAATGGCCTTGTTACATGTTGTTAACAGTTATAGTTTCTTGACATAAATTTACAATGTCCTCAAATGTCCATAATGTCATGACTTTCGTGATCTAAATCACATCTAAAAGTGCTTCTCCGTAGAATTACGCATGATCCCCCAGTTGCAGAGTGCATAGAATAATAACGTATGGTAAACCAGCCCTTCATGAATAGTTATCTCCCCTGTTGATCCCCCACAAAATTTGCCCACGGGTGGAAGTGAACAGAGGGAAACTTGGCTGTGAAAAGTGCCGATAAAAACGGGGGGAACACAACATGAGAAAGTTATTACCTGTTACTGCCTACACCATTCGCCGTCTGCTGCGGCAATACCAGGGGCAGCTCAAATCTGTGGCGGTGGAGGGGGCTTGTTTAGTGGCTGATCCCGAGGCAGACTTGAACGCAGTTCTTGAAAGTCTCTATCTAGATGAAGAAGAAGTCCGTACCCAAGTGGCTGAAATTGAGAAGCTGATGATGACCTACCAACTGCTGTTGAAAGCAGGGGCAAAAGAGCAAGCGGCAGCCATTGAAGATCAAATTCTTTGGATTTTTGGCCTGAAGCGAATCAAGGATCAAACCGGCCAAAAAACTCCAGCAATGCCCGTCATGATGGCGGTTTAAGGGCCTGCAAAAATTGCTTCCTCTACGGCAGCGCGGGAACAGGAGTACTTGAAAGATCGTTGCACAACAGTGCCTGCACGGCGATCGCGATAGGTTATCTGTAGCTCTTCAATGTCCAAGCAAATCCGGGCTGACCACTGGGGGTGCTCTAACTCCCAGCAATGAATGTCTGTTTCGTCCCGCACACAGCCCTGCTGTTGAAGCCATGCTTCAATTTGCGGCAAGGCGTGGTTGTAGAGGGGCGTTTGGGGATTAGGCAGGGTATTCATCCAAGTTCTGAAATGTAACTGACAATTTGCAAGATCCATTCTTGCCCCTGTTGGGACAAACCGACAATCACCGCCAGCACCAGACAACCGACAAATGTCATCCCTAAGATAAACAAGGCAAAAAGCTCCCCTGGCGAGAGGGGGCGATCCTCGGAGAGCATCGCGGTAGAACGCCCAGACTCTTGCGGGCGACGATGGGAACTTCCTATCCCCATCGGGCTGGCCTGTTTTGATTGTAACCGCAAGCGCAATTGCAAGTCATACCACTGCCGCTGTTCCGGATTGCTCAGCACTGCATAGGCCTCATTGAGGCGATGGAACTCCTCACGGGCGATCGCCAGCGGCAACGTGGTCGTATCCGGATGGTAGAGCTTGCTCTTTTCCCGATAGGCACGGCGGATCTCCGCTAAAGAGGCGGTGGGTGCCACCTCAAGGACATCGTAATGGGTGCGCGACGGAGACCGAGGGACCATAACCAGGGTTATTTGACCAGATCGAAGATCTTGAACAT
Source organism: uncultured Thermosynechococcus sp. (assembly GCF_937958135.1). Classification (NCBI taxonomy): domain Bacteria; kingdom Bacillati; phylum Cyanobacteriota; class Cyanophyceae; order Acaryochloridales; family Thermosynechococcaceae; genus Thermosynechococcus; species uncultured Thermosynechococcus sp. The sequence continues at coordinate 30,939 of NZ_CALGOG010000073.1, forward strand.
GGGCAGGTACATCGCCACCAGAATTGACCCTACCATACCCCCTAGCACCACAATCATCAAGGGTTCCATCACACTCGTGAGGGCTTTGACCGCTTGCTCCACCTCGTCTTCATAGAAGTCTGCCACCTTCATCAGCATCTTATCCAGTTCCCCTGTTTCTTCCCCCACGTTAATCATTTGGGTCGCCAGAACTGGAAACACCCGTTCCTGTTGTAGGGCAAGGCTGAGCATTCCTCCCTGTTGCACTTCCTTTGCCGCGCGGTCAATAGCATTGGAAATCACTTGGTTACCCGCTGTAGCACTGACAATCTCAAGGGAGCGCAAAATCGGTACCCCGGAACGGGAGAGTGAGCCAAACGTGCGGCAGAAGCGTGCCACCGCCGTTTTTTCCACCAACTCACCAAAAAGAGGTAGCTTCAATAACAAACCGTCAATCGTCAGGCGACCGTTGGGGGTCTTGTAGTAAAAGCGAATTCCTAAGACCAAACCAACCACACAGAGAATCAACAAAGCCATGTACTGGGGCGTGCGCAGGAACTGACTAAGGGCCACCATCATGGCTGTAAAGGGGGGCAATTCCCCACCCAACTGTTTGAAAATTCCCTCAAAAACAGGGATGAGGAAAATCACCATCCCCAAGAAAATCCCCACTGCCAGCAGACCCACCACGACGGGATACGTCAGGGCAGACTTGATCTGGTTGTTGAGTCGGGCTTGATCCTCTAGTAGTTTGGAAAGACGGTTGAGCACTTCGTCCAGCACCCCCCCCGTTTCCCCAGCTTGGATCATAGCAATGAAAAGATTGTCAAAGGCTTCTGGATGAGGGCGCATTGCATCCGCTAGGCTGCTCCCCTGCTGAATGTCGTTGTTGACGGCCATGAGGATTTTTTTCAGTTTTGGGTTTGTGCACTGATCGGCCAACACACCGATCCCGCGCACCAACGCCACGCCTGCGTTCACAAGTGCCGCAAACTGCCGAGCAAAGATGGCCTTGTCCTTCACCGTAATCTTTGCTAAAAAACTGAGGTCAATATCAGACTTCAGGGTAAGGGTTTTTGCCTCCTTGACCTCTAGAACCTGTACCCCTTGCAATTGCAAGGCCATACGTGCTTCCCGCGGTGTCGCAGCTTCCTCGCGGACGGTTTTGTACTTGCCTTGGGCATCCCGTATCCGCACTTCATAGGTTGCCATGACTGAATACCCCTTCTTTTCTCAATGATTGCTAACTAGCGTGCGGCTGCCGCCGGTGTTCCCGTGCCAATGAGACGTTGCAGCTCATCCTGACGCGAGGATTTAGACATGGCAGCTTCATAGGTGATGATTCCAGCGCGATAGTAATCAGCAAGAACCTTTTCAAGGGTTTGCATCCCCAGCTTGCCTCCCGTTTGAATCGCCGAATAAATTTGTGACGTTTTCCCTTCACGAATCAGGTTGGAGATCGCGGGGGTCACTACCATAATCTCTTGGGCCATAATCCGCCCGAATTCACCCGGCTTAGGATTTTTCTTGGGAACGAGCGTTTGGCTAAAGACGGCCACCAACGAGTTCGACAGCTGGACACGAATTTGCTGTTGCTGCTCTGGTGGGAACACGTCCACCATGCGGTCAACAGTTTGAGCCGCAGAACTGGTGTGGAGCGTCCCCATGACAAGGTGCCCCGTTTCCGCTGCGGAGATGGCCAATTGAATCGTTTCTAAATCCCGCATCTCACCCACCAGAATAATGTCGGGGTCTTCGCGCAAGGCTGCCCGCAGCGCATTGGCAAAACTCTTGGTGTCTTCGCCTACTTGCCGTTGATGGATGAGACTTTTGATGGGTTCATAGACAAACTCAATGGGATCCTCAATTGTCAGAATATGCTCGGCACGGGTCTTGTTGATCAGGTCAATCATGGCCGCAAGGGTGGTGGTTTTTCCTGATCCCGTGGGGCCGGTTACTAGAATCAAACCACGGGGGCGCTCACACATCTCACGAACCACATTGGGCAACCCCAACTGCTCAAATGTAGGGATTTTAGAACTCAGGGCCCGCAAGCAGGCAGCGTAGGTTCCCCGATCCTTATAGACATTGACGCGGAACCGTGCTAAACCCCGCACCCCATAGGAGCAGTCCAACTCCCAGTTTTGCTCTAGGTGTTTGCGTTGGGTATTGTTGAGCATACTGAAGATCAGGCGCTGGCATTGCTCTGGGGTGAGTGGCTCGTAGTCCGTCGGTGTGAGCTTGCCACTGATGCGAATGTAGGGGGGTAAGCCAGCAGAGATATGTAAATCGGAGCCACCATTGGCCACCACTTGCTCCATTAGGTCTTCAATCATTAGCTCCATAGGGTGTTCCTCATCTAAGTGGTTTGGTCAACAACACGAAAGTTATCACTGGATATGGATAATCCTGATCTTGTCAATCCACAAAGCGGGGTGTCATGCAATAGGGGCATTCTAACCATTCGGGCTGCGCTTCGGCACCACAGTTACGGCAGGTCAAAGAACTCTTACGTTTGGCCTTGAGTTCTGATTCGAGACCTGTGTCCGTAAAGGTGACGCGCTCCACTTCTTCGAGGGTAGTCAACCCCTGCTTGACAAGATTTAAGCTGTAGGCCAGCAGCGTCTTCATCCCCTCTTCCACCGCCGCTTCCTTAATCTGTTCAGTGGGGGCACCCTCGGTAATCAGTCTTTGCAGGCGCTCCGTCACCCGCATAATTTCATAGACCCCACACCGCCCTTTGTAGCCAACACCGCCACACTTACTGCAAATCGGTTGCCCGCTGGCTTTAGCAGTCTGAATTTGTTCAGGGGTTAATGTGTTGGCCTTGTAGAACGTAATGCCGGTTGTCTCTGAGGCCGACAGCCCAAAACGTGCTAATTCTTCACGGGTAGGAGTATAGGGAATGCGACACTCAGTACATACCCGCCGCATGAGGCGCTGGGCGACGACACCAATTAAGGAGGCGGAGACCATAAAAGGTTCAATCCCCATTTCCGAGAGACGGGCAACGGCACTGGCGGCATCATTCGTGTGCAGGGTGGTCAGCACCAAGTGACCTGTTAAGGCCGCTTCAATGGCGGTTTTGGCTGTTTCCTTGTCGCGAGTCTCCCCCACCAGAATCACATCGGGGTCTTGGCGGAGAAAGGCCCGTAGAATGGAGGCGAAGTCCATGCCCTTTTCACGAATGACCTGCACCTGTGTTAGGCCGGGGAGCGTGTACTCAATCGGGTCTTCCACTGTGCTGATGTTGACCCCAGGATGATTACACTCAGCAAGCGCCGAGTATAGGGTGGTGGTTTTCCCTGAACCAGTGGGTCCTGTAACGAGGATCAAGCCAAAGGGACGCTTGATCATCTCCCGCACAATGGCCAGACTCTCAGGGTCGGTAATCAGCTTGTCCAGACCCAGTTGGGTGGCGGAGTTATCGAGAATCCGCAGTACGACCTTTTCACCCCAGCGGCTGGGGAGGGTATTCACGCGGAAGTCCACCCGTCGCCCTTGGAACATTTTGCGGATACGACCATCTTGGGGGGCACGCCGCTCGGCAATGTCGAGGTCAGCCAAGATTTTGAAGCGGGAAACCACGGCGGGTACGATCTTCTTCGGCAGGGGGTCAAAGGCTTGCTGCAATACCCCATCTTTGCGGAAGCGAATTCGCAAGTATTCCTCTTGAGGTTCAACGTGAATATCAGAAACCCCTTCAGTGAGGGCTTTGGCCAAAATTTTATTCACCAGGGCAATAATCGGTGCGTCTTCTGCCCCTCTTAAAGCTTCAGCCAGGTCAACCTCTTGCTCCCCTTCCAGTTCTTCGAGACCCCCTATGGCTTCGATGTCTTCTTCAATGTTGATTTCACCAATCGCGGCCGGGGCAGCTTTACTGGCGGCCGTTTCCGCCACTTGTTTGTTGAGAATGGGGTCAATGAGGCGTTGGTAGTCCTCTAGGGTGATCACCATCCGCTTGAGGGTGAGGTTGTGAGCGCGCAGGAGGCGGTTGAGGTTGTCAATGGCTTGCAGGTTATCGGGATCCACCATTGCCACCAGCAGATAGGGAGGGTCGGCGTCGAGATGTTTGGCAACAGGGATCACTTGGTAGGTGCGGCAGGTGTCAATCGGGACAATTGTGTTGATCAGTTCCTCGATTTGCTCGATGGGGAAGCGATTGAGTTCGGGGTCGAGACAATCGACACCGTAGATGACTTTGAGTTCAAAAAGCTGTTGCTTGTGGTACTGGCGCAACAAATCGGGGGGCATGGTGGTGCCCGTAATCTCCTGCAGCACGGTCACCAGAGATTTACCGGTTTTGCGGGCGGTATTCATGGCCTCCCGCACCTGATCAATACTGGCATAACCGGCGGCAACAATAGCTCGTTCTGTGGGGCTGGCGGCTCTGCCGCGCACAGTCAGCGCTTTGCGAGAGGAAGATGAGGATGTGTTGACCATAGGGCGCGTTAGGGTCTGGATGGCTTGCCTACTATACTAGCAACAACTTTCCCAAGGATTTCATCCCTCTTTCGGGAAGAGGTGGTTCAGATTGAGGCAATGCTGCGGCGGCGGTGGGAAAAGGGCGATCGCTCAATTAGTTTTTTGGCTACTCACTGTAAACTTTCCCTGTTGCATGAGGCACATTAATAGCGTAGGGATGACTGCAGGCTGAGGGGTATTTCTTTCCATCAATCGCTTGAATTGTTCTGTTGTGGAGGGTTGCGCAATGCGTGTTAAGGTGGGTCTCAACATGCGCGTCAAGGATTTAATCCTGCCGCTGCTGGTGGGGGGGGTGGTCTTTGTGGCTTTTGGCGATCGCTTTTTGCCGTCACCCTTGAGTACAGTCAGTGCCAGTAGTCGCGCTCAGCTCAATGGTCTGCTCAAAGGGATGTTGGATGGCTTTTCGGTCTATAACCGCTACCATAAAACAGAAGACATGATCCGCCAAGCAGAAAAGGCTGAAAGTAAAAAAAGATAGATGCGCCGCTTTTTACTCTTTCTTTTGTGGATGATGGGCAGTGGGGCGATCGCCCTTTTTTCGGTACAGAATGCTAAAGCGGTATCCCTGAGATTTTTATTCTGGCAGTCCATTGAGATGCCCCTTGGCTTGCTGCTGATTTTTGTGGCAGCGATCGCCCTGTGGGTACCCTATTTAACCCGTCCCCTACGGCGATGAAGTGGCGAT